>JAAXUL010000133.1:0-11802 GCA_013336035.1 Chloroflexales bacterium | reverse complement strand
CACCGGGAGCACGATGTCGGCTAGCTCGGCGGTCGGGTTCATAAAGAGGTCGGCGTGGACGTAGAAGTCGAGGGTCGCCAGCGCCGCGCGCCCGCGCCGGCCGTCGGCGTGGGCCAACAGCAGGTTGGCGCCGAACCCGACCAGTCCGCGTACCGGGTAGGGCTGCTGCGCCAGGACTCCCTGGTAGAGCTCGTCCGAGGTGACCTGCTGCCAGCGGGACGGGCCGAGCGGCCGCTCCCGCAGGCCGAGGGTGCGCGCCTGCTGTGCCGCCGGCAGCAACTCCGCGCCGCTGACATCCGCGGTTGGCACGGCCGCGAACAGCACATTTCCCCCGGGGGCGTCGAAGCTGCCGGTGAGCGCGTAGAGCTGGGCGATGGCCCGGGCAATCTGGGTGGCGTTCGACTGCATCTCGACGCCGCTCCACGCATAGTAGGCGACGGGCCGCGCCTCCCAGAGCAGCCGGGCCGCCGCTTCGATCTGCTGGCGCTCGACGCCGCAGATCAGCTCTGCCCGCTCCGGGGCATAGCGCCTGCAGAGCTCGGCCGTAAGCTCGAACACGGAACGACAATCGAGCGGGCCATGCACCGTTTCAAGCGTGCACTGCCCAAAGAGGGCCAGCTCATCGTTGGCCGCGGCATACACGCCGGTGGCCGGGTCATAGAGCACGGGACGCCCCTGACTCTCGCTCCAGGCCACGTATCGTTGCGTGCTGCCAGCGCCAGCGAGATCGTGCTCAGTCAGCAACCGGCCGGTGTCCGCACGGACGAGCAGGGGCCCGTTGGTCCAGTCACGGATGAAGTCACGATCGTACCAGCCCTGCTCGATCATCACATGGGCCATGCTGAGGGCGAGAGCGCCGTCGGTGCCCGGTCGCACGCGCAGCCAGAGGTCGGTCTTCTGAGCCGGCCCGGTGCGACGGGGGTCGACCACGATCAGCCGCGCGCCGCGCTTGAGCGCTGCAGTGGTCGCGACTGCATGGGAGAGGCGGGCCAGGTTCGGGTTGTAGCCCCAGAACAGGATACAGCCGGCCCGCTCGAGGTCGGGCATGTAGCTACCGGGGACGCTGGCGCCATAGGTGTATGCTGTAGCCCCATAGCGACCCCAGCCGCAGAGCTCCATCGACACGGCCTCGTTCGGGCTCCCGAAGGCGTGCATCAGGCGCTCGATCCAGATCAGCGAGTCGGAGGAGGCCGAGGTGGATGGCGAGGCGACGGAAAAGACGATGCTCTCGGGGCCGGAGGCCGCGGCGAGCTCGCGCAGCCTGGCGGCGGTAGTATCCAGCGCCTCATCCCAGCTGATCCGCTGCCAGCCTGGGTCTGGAGCGCCCTTGGGGCGGGTCCGCCGGAGCGGGTAGAGGAGCCTGTCCGCGTGGTACACAAGCTCCGGCGCCGCGTGCCCCTTGGCGCAGAGGGCCGCTCCTGTTGGATGGGACGGGTCCGCCTCCAGCGCGACGAAGCGCCCATGCTCGACGGCGGCAATCGCGCCACAGCGTGAGACGCACAGGGCGCAGTACACCGGGATCCGCTCGCCAGTCCGCTGGTCTACCGTCATCGTGATGCCTCCTTCCGAAAGGTCATCTGGTACGCAGGCAACGTGAGTACACCGCCGCTCGTCCATGACACTTCGCTTGAGGCGAGGATGCGCTGCAAGCGCCTCGTCGGGTCATGCCTCCTCGTCGAGATCACTCGACGAGCTGCAAGCATAACGTGAGCATGTGGCGCCGAGCGGGGTCTGGAGGAGATGCGGTCCGAGAGCCCGAGGAACGGCAGGTCGGACGGGATGCTCGCCACCGGTGAAGTGCCGCCGTGTGGCACCGGAACGCCTATGATGCCCCGCCTGGGGAGGACAGGCGGGCCGCGTCGATCCCAGAGCCGCCGGCGAGCAGCATGACTCGTGGCGATCCCGCGCGAGAAAGCGGGAGCTACTGCTTCAGCGATCCGATCGCGCGCTGACGTCCAGGGAGCAGTGGTGCCGGACTGGCAGTGCGCGCTCCATTGCATCTGCTCCAGATCAGGTAGCACGATGCGAGGGTCGCTGCAGTGGTGAGAAGCGAGGGAGGATAGCATGCATGCTACGGCTGCTGTCAAGAGGTGCGGCGACAGGATCACCAGCCTTGCGTAGCGTGATGTGGGGCTCCCCCTGCTGTCAGACCTCGTCCGCAAGCTTTGGCCGGCAACTGACCTCGCGGAAGCGCCAGCCGTCCATCGCGTTGCCGTCGTCGTTTTCCGGCGTGACCCGTGGGTTAGGCGGAAGAAGGATGGCGGCCAGCTCCTCGGCTCGCGTGGTGGCGAGATCGTAGAGCTCACTGGCTTCCTCGGCCAGCATCAGGTCGCCCCAGGCGCCGGGGGGAGGTTGTCCATTGTGTTGATCTCGCTGCTAGGCGGCGACGAGGAACTCGTGGCCGTTGTCCATTGAGCCGGGGATGACCTTCGCGTAGAAGCCGACGGCCTCCTCGGCGCTGCTGACGAACATGGCCTTGCCCTGGGTCTGCGCCGTGGCGCGGGCCCAGAAGAGGAGGGCGGAGCCGACGCCGCGGGCCTTGAAGCCCTCGCGGGTCTCGAGCCAGATCAGCTTGACCGAAGCCTGGTCGCGCTCGTTCAGCACCGCCACGCCGGCGATGGTGCCGGCGATGATGGCGACGGCCCACTGGCTTGTTCCGGCGAGCCAGCTGCTCAGGCGCACGTCCTCCGTGCCCCCGCGGGCCGAGATGGAGGAGTCGAGCACGAGCGTGGCGGCGATCATCGTGTCCTGGCGGCCGAGGGTCTTGATAGTGATGGAGGGGGTATTCACGGTGATGCTCCAGGCGCGCCGGTCTCTCCCGGCACGCCATATGAATGGCGGTAGGGAGAGATATGGCGGGGAGCGTCAGGCGGGGCTACTCGGCGGCGGCGGCGTGGGAGAAGGCGATCAGCGCCTTCGCGCCGGCTTCGTCGACGGCCTTCGTGCTCAGGACGCCGGTGCTGCTGCCGTCGGTCAGCGAAACCTGGAGGGCGATGTAGCCATAGCCGAGGGCGCTGTCCAGGGCGGTGAGGGCCTTGGCGCGGTGGCGGTAGACGTGCTCGCTGGACTCCACGGCCTCGTCAAGAGCGCCGTCGGCACTCTGCTTGGCCAAGAGCTTGCGCAGCCGCTTGGCCTCGGTCTGGGCCTGCTCAGCGAGGGGCCGCACGATGGACTGCACGCTAGCGAGTTGCTTCGAGAGCGCCTCGGGGTGGGCCGTGTCGCAGTGCGCCAGGATCTGGATGGCCGTGTGGGCCGTGCGGAGCTTCTCCTGGTCGTTCAGGGCGATACCCTCGATGGGCAGCGAGGCCAGCAGTTTCAGCAGGGCGAACACGGTGGCGACGACGGGCGGGTTGGTGGCGGTAGTGGTCGCGCTCATGGTGGATTGGCTCTCATTGGTGCGCGCCGGCCCTACCCGGCGCGCAGATGCATGCCGGGTAGGGCCGGAGGAGACGAGATTCCGAAGAATTCGGAATCTCGTCGTGCGCGGGAGTGGCTTAAATCAGCGCCGTCTGCACGACGCCGGCGGCCTTGCCCTTCCGGGCCTTGCGTCCGCTCCAGACCATCACCTTGGCGTTGGGCGCCGGGGTGGGCTCGGGGGCGGCGGGGGTCGCCTCGACCGGGCGCGGGGTCTCGTCGGCCGCGGGGGCCGTCTCGACCGGGTGCGGGGTCTCGTCGTCGTCGGCGGGAGTGCCGGTGGCGCGGAGGGCCGCGAGGCTTCCGGGCGTCTGCCGCGACCACAGCAGCCAGCCGTTCCCGTCCCTCGTCTCGAACCTCGAGCCGAGCACCTGAACGGCGGTGGTGAAGATCTGGACGTTGGGGTCGAAGGCGCTGACCGTGTAGTAGTCCTCGCCCCGCTTGCGGGAAACCTCCGTCTTCCATCCGATGGCCTGGAGCTCAGCAGCGCGGCCCTCGGCCGCCTTCTTGGCCTTCGGCCCGGTGTCCCAGTCGGAGAGGAAGAACGCCTCGTAGAAGTGCGTGCGCGTGCCGAGGGCGTAGGGGTCGGTCTTGGGCTCGGGCTGAGCCGCCGGGGCGGCCGCAGCCTGCACAGCCGGCGCGGGCGCCGGGCTGGCAGTGGGACGGAGGACGTGGTTTGGCGCGTCGGCGTGCGCCTCCTCCTTTGAGGTGTAGATGGTGCGCGAGAGGTGGCCCATGCCCGACCTGATCAGGGTCATCAGGTACTCGGCCTGATCAGCCATCACCTCAAGCACGCAGTAATCCTCGCTCAGCTCAATGTCGGTCGCCCCCGAGTCGACGTCGTTGTACAGCTCTCCACTCCCCTTCTTGACGAGCAGGTAGCGGAATTCCTCGGCGACCGGGGCCTGAACGGGGACGGCGCGGGCGGTCTTGGACCGGATGCACCCAGCCTTGACGACCTGGCGCACCTCGGGCATGCCCATGTAGCCGGGCACATTGGCGGTGAGGCTGCCCGTGCGGCCGACGCCGGTGGGGCCGAGCGGGTCGATCACGAAGTCGGTGACGACCTGCCAGCCGGCCTCCTCGAGCAGCGCCTTGCGAGCGTTCATCGCCCGCAGGGCAACCTCCTCGGATTTCCAGGCGAGTGGGGCATAGACTTCGGTGAAGCAGGGGTAGGCCGCCTCATCGACTAGGTGGGCGATTGTGGGGAAGGGCAGGCCATCCGCAGCGCTCTGGGCGCTCTCCAGCGAGCCCCAGCGGAAGGTGCTCGTGGTCACGCCGTGCTGGCGCAGCCCGGTGATCAACGCCTCGGCCTCGTCGGCAGGGACGCGGAAGATCACGTAGCCGCCAGCGGTGCCGGCGACCAGGTGCTCGAAGGCGCGGTAGTCGCCGTCAGCCGACGCGGAGATGTACGTCTCCTGCGCGGCGGGGGCGGTGGGCTTGGGGGCGGCGATCTCCGCGGCGGCCGCGGGGGTCTCCGGGGCGGGGCGCTCGGGCTTCTGGTCGACGTACTGCTTCGCCGCGTCGGGCATATAGCAGAAGTCCTCGGTCCAGATCCCCTGCGCCTTGAGCGCCGCCTGCGCGGCGTAGGCCTCGGGGTAGTCGAGCTTGCTGCTGCAGTGGAACTGGAGCAGGGCCATGCCCTTGCGCCGCTCGATCACGAAGGACTCGTAGACGCCGAGGTCGGCGTAGCCATCCACGACGATCTGCACCGCGTAGACACGGGAGGCCGACGTGCCCTCTGGCGTCAGCTTGGTCAGTGGGCCGGCGGCCAGCGCCGTCGCCTCGCGGATGTAGCCGCGCTTGACGGGCTTGACCACGGGCTGCTCGACGCCGAGCCCCGGGCGGCGGGCGAAGATGTAGTGAGTCTCCTGGGTGTTAACCATCTGGGCGAACGGCTGCTCCATGAGCGAGCAGCGGATCTCCCAGCCCCTCGCCCGCAGGAGGGCCATGCGGGCGATGATGGCCCGGCGCACGTTCCAGCCGTTCTGCCAGTCGCTCGTGCGGTAGACCTCGATGAAGGCGAGCTCGCCGACCTCGTTCACCACCTCGGCCGCCTTGGGGGCGTCCGAGACCTTCGCCAGCGCCTTCGCGTCCAGCTTGTAGCGGAACGAGTCGCTCGTGACGAAGGCGGTGCGCTCGGTCAGGTAGGCCAGGGCTTCGGGCACTTCCTCCTCGGTGGTGCGGATGATCGCGTGGCCATTGACGACCTCCACGACCAGATCACGCAGCTCACCCAGGTTGGCGCCATCGGCGGCGAGGATGTAGCGGGTATCGGCAGGAGAGATCTCGTCGATCCGGTCCTCGTCCTCCTCCTCGGCTGCCGGCGTGGCCGTCGAGGTGTTGGGCGTGGCGGCGACGGTGGTAATATCGGGCTGGCCGGCGGGCCAGGTCGGGCCGTAGCCGGTGCCGTCTGGCTGCGGGCGGAAGACAACGACGTTGCCGTCCTCGTCCTCGTTGCCCACGGTCATCGTGATGCCGCCCTTGAAGGCGGGGTTGCAGACCGCCAGGATGCGTCCGGGCTTCATCGACATCTTCTTGATGACGCAGTTCCACCCAAGCCCGGTCAGTTCGTCGTAGCGGGCCTCTGCGGCCTTCTGGGCTTTCTGCCAGGTGCCCCAGATGCTCGCGTAGTAATACTCATCGAACCACATCGCCCCCTTGGAGGCGGGCGCGTCAGCAGCCGGCTCGGCCGGATCGGACGTGGCGGCGGTGTTCATCGGGGCCTCCTCGGCCTCCGTCTCCCCCGCGGCCACAGCCGCCGGGTCGAACCGGGGCGGCATGTAGCGCTTGTGGTAGCTCTCGGGCGTCAGCACCCAAATGACCTGGTGGTTCCGGTAGTCGATCCCATTTTGGGGGTAAGACTTGAAGCCGGTGAAGCTTGGGTCGTTCGCGTCCACCAGCCCGCAGGTGCCGGCCGCCGGCGCCTTGTAGGCGCTGGCGAGCCAGCCCAGCCCCCGCAGTTCCTCGGCGCGCTTTATGGCGGCCGTGGCGGCGTGCGAGGCGTTGCCCCAAGGGGCGGCGTAGAAGGTGTCGCGGAGGTACTGGATGGGCGGCTGGACAGGCGTGAAGTCCTCCTCGGGAGCCTCGGGAGCTTCGGGGGTCTTGGCGTTCTCAGGGAGCTTCGGCCAGGGCGCGGCGGGCCGGAGATCGGGCAGCTCGGCCTCCGGCATCTTCATGCGGGGGGCATCGGGCTGCTCGGCGGGAGGAGCGAAGAAATAGCCGAGCTCGTCGGCGCCGATGGCGCGCCAGCAGATGAGCTTTCGATATGCCTTCCTGTACCGCTCGATGCCGAACTTCTCGGCCCACTCATAGTAGACGGCGGGGGGCAGCCTGGGCTCGGGGTGGTCGATCAGGGTCCACTTCTGACCGGGGTTTTTGCCGTCGATCAGCTGGGAGCGGATCGTAACACCGCCGACGGTGGCCTCGCCCACGTAGGCGTCGGTGGACGCAGCGGGTGAGGGCGAGGGGCGGTTGGCGAAGTCCGAGGGGGCTGCGGTGTTGATCCTCCCGACGGTGATGCGGTCGGTCATGCGCGCCGCCTGCTCGATGGCGTCAGCCACCGCGCCGGTTGCACGTCTGACCCTGGCCTCGTTCGAGCCGCCGTAGCACCCCTGGAGCCCGACGCCGCTGGCGATGGCCGTCTCGCCGACGAACACCGCCCAGGCCTTCCCCTTCGGGGTGCGGCTGGTGTCCACCTCGGCGGTGGCTTTCGGGTATTTGGGGTGGGTGGCGGTGCCGTGCCAGCGCGGGGGGGCGTACTCGATGCCCGTGGTGCAGCCGGCGTAGAACCCGTCGAGCTGCCAGCCGCGCTCTTTGAGCATCAGGCCGACGTTCAGGCGGGCAGTCTCTTTCTCAGTCCAATGCAGGGCCATTGCGGAGCCTCCAATCACTTGTAGGGGGCGCCGCCGATCATCGGCGGCGCCTGAGTGCTCAGGTCGTCGCCGGCGATGGCCGGGGTTTATAGAAACCTAGCGCGAAAACCTCCTGCTTTAGGACTCTGTTGGTTAAAGGGTTTCTTAACTACTCTCCAGGCCATGTTGGCGGCCTTGGAGGCGTGAGTCGGGGCCTTCAGGTTTCTCCTGGGCGGCCAAAGCGGGCTCCGCTAAGGTTAAGAGCAGGTTTAACCAACAGAGTCCTTTAGCGGGAGGATGAAGCGCGTTCAGCGCATTGCAATGCGACGAACGGAACCGGAATGTGGTATACTTGGAGATATTAGAACGTGTGAGCTGACACGACGAGACGAGCAGGTATGGCAGCAGCGGTGTCCGTACAACTCGTTCCCCTTCGCCGCCTCGCTCCGGTGACAGCACTATTGTGTGAGGCACTCCGCCGTGAGGCAGGGCGCTGCTGGAGCGAGCTGGTAGCGCTTCACGTCGCCAGCCGAGGCGGGAAGTGGCTGACCGAGCGTGAGCTGAAAGCCCTCAGCAAAGGCGGGCGCTTTCGGCTCCATAGCCAGAGCGTGCAGGCCCTTGCCGAGAAGCTGATCGCCAATGTAGACACGGCCCGCACGAACCGCACGCAGGAGCAGGAGGCGGGCGCTGAACCCACAACTCGCTTTCCCTACCGCGAGAAGCCCTACCAGACGGTGACGTGGAAGGGGCAGGCAGTGCGGGTGGAGGGCGAGCGCCTGGTGTTGCCGAACGGACGCACGCAGGCCGACCTCGTGCTGCCCTTGCCCGCCCGCTTCCACGGGGCCGACATCCGGCAAGTGGAACTGCTGTGGCGGGCCGACCACTACCAGATGGCCCTCACCATCGCCGAGCCGCCGCCCAAACCTGACGAGCAGCCCGCGCCCGACGAGCGGGCGGCAGGGCAGGTGGCCGGGGTTGACCTCGGTGAAGTGAACCTCGCGGCGGTCTGTACCCAGGACGGGCAGGCGCTGGTGGTGAATGGGCGGCTACTGCGCCACCTCAAGCAGCTCCGCAACAAGCGCCACGCCGCGTATGCAGAGCGGCAAGCCCGCTGCAAGAAGGGCAGCCGCCGCTGGAAGCAGCTCCAGCGCCAGAAGAGTCGGACGTCGGCCAAGCTCTACCGCCAGCAGCGCAACATCTTGCACCAGGCGTCGCGCAAGGTGATCGACTTCGCGGAGGCTCACAGTGTAAACGAGCTGGCAATCGGTGATGTGCGCGACATCGCCGACGGGGTGGCAAAGGGCCGCCACGCCAACCAGAAAATCAGTCAGTGGCCCCATGGTCAGTTCCGTCGCTACCTGAAGGAGAAGGGCGAGCGCAGAGGGATGCGCTCCACCCTGACGGGTGAAGCCTACTCCACTCGAACCTGTTCTTGCTGCGGTCATTGCCACCCTTCCGCACCACGGGGGCGCGTGTTTCGTTGCTCCGGCTGTGGTACGACTATCCACCGGGACGCCAACGGTGCTGCCAACATCTGCTCCAAGCAGGTGTATGGTCGCTACGCCGCCGTCCAGGTGAAACACACCATGCATCGGCAGGCTGCTGCCGTCAGAGTGCCGACACGCGCCAAAGTTGCTGGCTCCAAGCGTGCCGTCTCGCCTCCGGGCGACGGCACGCCGCCAGAAGCCTCCCCGTTTACGGGGAGGTAGTGTCACACGGCTGTGCTGGCCGCCTTCTGGGGGAGACTGGCCGCGATGAAGGAGAGCTCCGTCCAGCTCAGGTCGCTGACGGTGCGCTGGTAACTGGCCGCGCTCGCCGTGTCCTCGTAGAGCACCACGCCGACCGGGGAGCGCGGATTTTGCATCCGCACCATCTCCCAGGCCCGCAGCTCCACGCCGACGAGCACGATGTGGTCGAACTGGGCCCGCAGCCGCTTGCTGATGATCTGCTCGATCAGGATCACGTGATCCCGCGAGCTGTCCACCAGGGCCTGCACCTTGGGCGCCGGGGGGCTGAGCAGGGCTAGGCCCCGCTTAAGGGGGCCGATGGTGGTGATTGACACCTCTATCTGGTCGTGCTCGAGCGCGAGCGCCGGGAGCTTTGCGGCCAGGTCCAGGCTGATCTGGTGGTCGCCGGTGATGATCATGACCCGGGCGCCGCGCCGCGTGGCCCCGCACAGGAGACCGACGATCAGCTCGTGATGGGGGAGCGTTGTGTCCTGCGCGATGCCCGCCTCCCACAGCCAGGGGAGGAAGGGGGCGTGGAGCAACGCTCGGGCGCGCGGGTGCGGCCTGGGGCTGTCCTTCGTCTGCGCATCGACGGCGGCATAGGCGGCCACGACTGCGGCCGGCATCGTTAGCGCCAGGCGGCGCGCCTGGGAGAAGCGCATGGTGACCTCGGGGGTACTTAGAAGATAGGCGTGAAGGGGAACGAGACGTTGCCGCCGTCCACCTCGAAGGTGACGGTCAGCGCGAACTCTGGGGCGAACGAGTGGATCCGCTCGGCAAGCTGGCGCAGCCACGCGACGAGGATCTCGCCGCTGCGGTCTGCAACGTCCTTTGCTTCGAGTCGCAGGGCGTAGGCGTAGCCGCCCCCGATAGGGATGGGCACGCCCTCAATCCAGTACTCGCCGATGTTGAGATCCTCGTGAACCTGGGGGATCTCCTCGCGTCTCAGCGGATTGACCCAGATAGTGCCAACAATGGATTGGCGCATAGTGGTGGGATAGTGTTCCTTACTGGGGGCTGGTCGATGATCAGGCCCTCGCGCTCGATGGTGACGTGCTCGGCCTCGACCTCCACGATCGGGTGTGACCATAACGTGTGGATCGTACATGGTACCGGTTAGCAAGCCAGGAAGCCAGCGTTCGGTTCGTTCTTGTCCTGCCGGAGCGGACTTTTCGTCAGCGGTCTGACCAGAGTAGGTGCCCCGGCGTGATGGCTTGGTAGGTATCGCCCGCGTTTAGCAGCGGGATCATCATAGGAAACTTCTAGCAACCTACTGCACCAGGACGCGGATTATAGCCTCGAATTTCACGGTTAGCCTCCAGCGATCCACACGTTATGGTCACACCCTCCACGATCCAGTTCATTGCCTCGGCACGGCCCTCGTTGAGCCAGGCATCCAGACGCTCCTTCAGGCCGCGGGCGAAGTCGAACAGGATGGTGTTGTCCATCTCAACCTCGACGTTGAGGATGAGGTCGCGGTCGCGGTTCTGGACCTGGTTGAGACAGCCATAGGGCGCGATGCCCGCCCTATGGCTGGTTCGATCTAGTAGTCGAGGATGGGGCGCTCGGGGCGGGGGTTGTCGCGCCTCCAGGTGCCGGCGACAATCCAGCCCTTTGCCTCCGTGACGGCCTGATACTCAGCGTCCCAGGTCTCGACCGCGGCCTTCCATACGTCGATCTTGGTGCGGCGGCGGCGGCTCTCGTTCCGCGCCTCGTACTTGGCGCGGTGGTTCGGGTCCATCGAGGTGTGGTACTGGAAGCGCGGCTTGGCCACGCGCTGCACCACGTCCTGCACGTCGTCGCCGTCCAGGGCGCGGCGCAGGGCCTCCCTGACGGCGCGGCGGGCGCTGCGGTTAGCGGCGGTCTTCGCCGGCTTCGTCCGCACCGTGATACGGCCGTGCTCGGTGTGGGCCTCGCCGCTGCTGACGCGGCGGATGTCGGTCCGGTCGCCGTGAACCGCATCGAACTTTAGCGCCGCGCTGAGGTCGGCGAGCTCGCCGCCCATGTCGCCCAGGCCGGGCACGTGGAAGGCGTCCTCCTCGGCCATCAGCTCCATGTCGCGCTGGTAGCGCTGGTAGGCGCGGCGGTGGCGCGCCCCTCGCGGATCGCGTCCTGCTCGTCGTAGAGCCTGGTGCGCTCGGCGAACTGCTGGGTAGTGGTGCGCGTCACGCCGGTGTTGTCGAACTCGATCACGGCGGTGAGCATCTGGCGCCGCTCGATGTCTCGGGTGGTGAGCGTGAGCCAGTTGGTCACCTCGAAGACCGTGCGGCCCTCACGGTTGCCGACGCGCTCCAGGTAGTAGCGGTCCCAGCAGCGGCGGATCTTGGCGCCGGTGCGCAGCGGCACCTCGCCGAACACGCCATCCAGATGGGCCTTGAAGCTCCAGCCGGGAATCGCAAAGCGGCGGGCCACCGACAGGGCCTCAGCCTTGAACAGCTCGACGCCGTTGTAGATGGGAGGAGGGCGGTGGTGGTGGTCATAGGGTTGTTGCCTCCTGTCGGCAGAGAAAGCCGCCCATCTGGGCGGCTGTAGGAGTACAGCCCCGGATGGGGGAGGGAACAACAAGAGCGGCTGGCCGGCGCCCAAAAGGGCGCCGGGAAGGCGTATGGGCTAGGCGTTGGGGCCGTGAGTGCGGGCCTTTCAGTCTGCAAATGCCGCCCGCTGGCGGCTGTACGCGCTACAGCCGCCAGCGGGCGGATCAGCAGAGCGGCGTATGGGGCTGTGAATCAAAAACACCCGGCGATTGCCCTCCCCGCGCTCTCTAGCGCGCCCACGGCACTCGACGGGTGTTTTTGATTCACAGCCCC
>JAAXUL010001544.1 GCA_013336035.1 Chloroflexales bacterium | reverse complement strand
ACTGGTCGCCGGAGCAAGCACGCTATCGGTATAAGCTGGAGGGGGTCGACCAGGACTGGAACGAGGTCGGCAGCCGGCAGCGCTTTGTTACCTACGCCAACCTGGGCTCGGGCACCTATACGCTGCATGTGCGCGCGGCGGGTCGGGATGGCAGCTGGAGCGGGCCGGAGCGCACGCTCGCCATCACCATCCCCCCGCTCGTGTGGGAGCGCGGCTGGGTCCAGCTTGGGGGGCTGGCCGTGTTCGGCGCCCTGATCGTCGGCGCCTTCGTCCTCAACGGGTATCGCGTCCGGGGGCGACAGCGCCGGCTAGAGGAGCAAGTGGCGCGCCGCACGCGTGAGCTGTCGGCCCGGACCCAGGAGCTGGAGCACGCGAACGAGCGGCTGGAGGCGGAGATCGCCGAGCGCCGGCGGGCCGAAGGTGCGGTACAGCAGTCGCGGGACGAGCTCGCCACGCAGCTGGTCATCTCGCACCAGATCACCACCATGCTCGAGCTCGACCCGCTCCTGGATCGCGTCCTGGAGGAGCTTGGACGGGTCGAGCCGTTCGACGGGGCCGCTATCTTCACCGTCGAAGAGGAGGAGTTGGTGGTGCGCGCCTTCCGCAGCGCCCTGATCACGCGGCGGTTACAGGGGGTGCGCCTGGACCCCCGGCGCGTGAGCCGGTTCCAGACCCTCCTCACGACGCACCAGCCGTTGATTGTGGCCGACCGGATAGCCAACCGTGTGGATCTGGCCTATCTCGACCCCCTCATGGGTGACACACGGGCGCTGCGGGCCTGGATGGGCATCCCGCTCATCATCAAAGACCGGCTGATCGGGGTGCTCACCCTGATGCACCACGAGGTCGGCTACTACGGGCCGGCGGCGCAGGCCCGCGTCCAGCTCTTCGCCAACCAGGTGGCGCTGGCCATCGAAAACGCGCGGCTCTATGCCCAGGCGCGCGCGGTGGCGGTGAGCGAGGAGCGCATCCGAATTGCCCACGACCTCCACGACGCAGTCTCGCAAACGCTCTTCTCGGCCAGCCTGATCGCCGAGGCCCTGCCCGCTGCCGCGGAGCGCTCGCCGGAGCACGCCCGTCGCGGGGCGGAGGAGCTGCAACAGCTCACCCGGGGAGCGCTGAGCGAGATGCGCATGCTGCTGTACGAGCTGCGCCCGGCGGCGTTCAGTGAGAAGCCGCTGCAGGAGCTGCTCCGCTCGCTCTGCACTGCCGTGGCGAGCCGCATGCGGGCCAGCCTGAGCTTCACGTTCGAGGGTCCGTGTGTGCTCCAGCCGGGGGAGGTCCAGACCGTCTTCTACCGGGCGGTGCAGGAGGCGCTGAACAATGTGTGGAAGCACGCCGAGGCCACAGAGGTCTCGGTACGCGCCATGAGCACAGCTGATCTCGTGAAGGTCGAAGTGACTGATAATGGCAAAGGCTTCGACCTGGGGGATTTCCGCAGTGGCGACAACGCCCTGGGCATCTTACGGGAGCGGGCCGCCACGATTGGCGCCGTGCTCAATGTCGTCAGCCAGCCAGGCGAAGGCACGACGGTGCAGCTGTCGTGGCGCCCATCAGATAACGGCGACCAAGGGCCGGAGAAAGGGCGTGAGCCAGAGCACCCAGCGCAGGGAAGCCTGATGCAGGAAACACATCAGACAACCATGCGGCCCGGCCGCACAACGCCGTGATGAACATCGGGTGGGGTTGCAGGGAGGGCTCTGCCCTCCCTGCAACCCTCCCAGGGGCTATGTTCACGTTAG
>JAAXUL010000750.1 GCA_013336035.1 Chloroflexales bacterium | reverse complement strand
CTACTGCGAGGCCACGGCGCTGTCGATGCGGACCGAGGCGGTCATGTTCCAGCGCAGGCGCTCGTCCCAGCTGTTCGGCTTGACCACGACTGTGTAGACGATGTCGCCCTGGCGGTTCTTGCCCAGGGGCTTGACCTGGTCGACCGTGCCGGGCAGCTCGAAGCCGGGCAGGGCGTCGAAGGTGACGGTGACCTGGTCGCCCTCGCGGATCTTGACCACGCTCAGCTCGGTCAGGTCCTCGGTCTCGATCTCCCAGCTGCTGAAGTCGGCCAGCACGATCACGGCCGAGGTGGCCGCGGGCACCTCGCCGACCTTGAGGTTCAGCTCGGCCACGGTGCCAGCGATCGGCGCGACCAGGGTGGCCTTCTCGAGGGCCAGCTGGGCCTGCTTGAGCTTGACCTCGGCGCTCTTAACGCTCGCCAGCGCGCCGGCCAGGCTCGCCTCGGTGGGCCCAGCCTTGACCTCGGCCAGCTTGGCCTGGGCCGCAGCCACGCCGGCCTGCGACGCGGCCACATTGCCCTGGCGCTCGCCGCCGGTCAGCTGGGCCAGGCGGGCCTGGGCCGAGGCGACATTGGCCTGGGCCGCCGCGAGATCGTCGGCGTCGGCCGGGCTGAGCAGCTTGGCCAGCTTGGCCTCGGCGTCGCGCAGCTGAGCCTCTGCGCTCTGGAGGCCCGTCTCCTCGGCCTGCCGGGCCTGCTCGAGGGCCAGCCGGGCCTGGTCCAGGGCCGTCTCGCCGTCGGCCACGGCGCGCTGGGCGGCGGCCTCGGCATCCTTGCGCTCCTGGGGCAGATCGCCAGGCAGCTTCTCGAGCTCAAGATTGTCCCAGTAGATCCGGCTGTACTCGTCCTGGGCGTTGCGCAGGGCGTTGGCGGACTTCTCGACGTTCATCTCGGCGTTGAGCTTGGCCTGGGCCAGCGAGTCGCGCTGCGACTGGAGGCCGGCGCGAGCCTGGTCGACGCTTGCCTGGGCCGACTGGCGGTCGGTGTCCTTGGCGCCAGCCTCGAGCTGGGCCAGGGCGGCCCGGGCGCTCTCGAGCTCGGCGCGGGCCGAGGCGAGGTCGGCCTGGGTGACGCTGCTCTGGGTGGCCTGGAGGCTGCCCCGGGCGCGGGCGATCTCGGCCTCGGCGGCGGCGATCTCTCGGGCGTGGCGCCCTCGATCAGCTTGTCGTAGTCGGCCTGGGCCTGCTGGAGGCTCACCTGGGCCTGCTCGACGCTCAGCGTCAGGTCGCGGGTGTCGAGGCGGGCCAGGGGCTGGCCGGCGGTGACGGCCTCGCCCTCGTCGACCAGCAGCTCGGCGACCTTGCCGCCGGTCTCGAAGCTCAGATCGACGCTGTTGACGGGCACGACCTTGGCCTCGGCGATCACGGCCGAGTCGGCCGCGACGGCGGGCAGGGCCGTCGGCGCGGTCTGGGCGGCCGGCTGGGCGCCGGGCCCGCAGGCGACAAGGCCGGCTGCGAGGGCGAAGCTCAGGACGGTGCTCGTGAAGATCTTCCGCATGGCGGACGGCTCCTTATTCATTCTGGGTACTGCCCGTCGAGTGACTAATGTCCTACCCATAAGACTACCAGGTATGTCCTGGGTGTTGCATCGTTCGTGTGGCGGGTTGTGCTACATCTAGAGTGCGAGACTGGCCCTGCTCCAGCCCTAGCACCTGCTGCTACTCGTAGGAGAGCACGTCGCGGATAGTCATCCGCGAGGCGCTGCGGGCCGGCAGGAAGCTGGCGAGGGAGGCGAGGCAGACGACAATGGCCAGCCACAGGGCCACGCCCTCGTACGACACGACGAAGGAGTAGATCCCCTCGGCGTCGAAGGCGAACTCGATACCCTTATTCATCAGCAGGCCGACAGGCAGGGCCAGCATGGCGCCGATGACCCAGCTGAGCACGCCGATCAGCACGCCCTCGACCAGCACCAGGCGCAGGATGGCCCAGTCGCCAGCGCCGATGGCGCGCAGCACGCCGATCTCGCGAGTGCGCTCGAGCACGTTGATGCTCATCGTGCCCATCAGGCCCAGGCCGCCCACAACGGCTAGCAGCCCCGCCATCAGCATGAGAAAGTAGATGATGATGTCGGTAGAGAGCGTGTAGCTGGCGACCCGCTGGGTCTCGGTCTCGGTATAGAACACCTCGACGCCCTGATGCTTCAGCACAGCCTTGGCCTGCTCGGCAACCTGATTCTGGAGGGCAGTCTCGCGACGCTCTGTGACCAGGCCCACCACGGTCGCCTTGCCCGCGTTACCGACCAGCGGGTCAAAGGTTAGCCTGTTCACGTACATACCGGCGCTCGCCATGGACATGTTGGCGACACCCACCACGCGCAGGCTCAGCTCTTTGCCTTCCACCTTTATCCGCAGCAGATCGCCCAGCCGGGTCTCAGGGTAGTCGATCACATAGCGGCTGTTAACCACGACGGCCCCGTCATCCTCCGGCAGCAGCCAGCGGCCCGCGCTCACCTCGGGGCGGAAGGTCGCGCCGTCGGCCTGTACGGAGCGGATGCCGAACTTCTTATTGCTCTCGCTGTCGTCGGCCAGGAGGAGGCGGCCGCTGTAAGTGCTCCAGTACTCGACCGCAGTCACGCCGGGCACCCGGACCTGCTGGTCAAGCATTGCGATGCGGTAGGGCCGGTTCAGGTCAACCTCAACGTCAAAGTTGTAGACGGAGAGGAAGTCGATGATCGTGGACCTGAGCGTGGTCCGCTCGCTGAGCACCGCCATAAAGATGACGCCGGAGAGGATCAGCGTGGAGAGCGTGAGCATGAGACGACCCTTGCGGCGGAACGTGTTGCGCAGCGAGAGCAGCAGCGGCCGCGAGAGGAAGCGGATCTTCTCGAGCAGCCGGTCGATCCAGCTCCTGCCGAAGCGGCCTTTGCCCAGCCCGTAGCCGCTGATCGCCTCGCGCACACTGACGCGCGTGCCGTTGAAGATCGGCACCAGGGCGGCCAGCATGGGCACCAGCAGGCCAGCCACGATCTGCAGGCCGACGACGTTCAGGCTGGGCGCCACGGTGGTGATCTCGAAGTTGAGCAGGTCGGCGAAGAAGGCGGCCAGGCCCCAGGCGCCCAGTACCCCCAGGGGGATGCCGATGAGCAGCGAGAGGATGCCGAAGGCTAACACCGTCGTCAGGTAGAGCTGGGCGATATCAATGCTGCGCGCGCCGATCGACTTCATCACGCCGATCTGCTTGATCTGCTGGGTCAGCAGCGCGCTGATCGTATTGACCACCAGGAAGCCGCTCAGCAGGAGTGCGAAGGCGCCCATGACCGTGAGCAAGAAGATGAACCCCTGGACAGGCGCGTCGCCGGGGTAGACGCCGGGCTTCTCGATACTGATCCCATGCGAGGTGCGTCCGCTCTTCTCGATCTTCTCCTCGACCTGGTTGGCGATGGTGCGGATGTGGTCCTCGTCGAGCTTGTGCTCGGCGACGACGATATGCAGCGTGTTGAACTCGCGGGGCAGCCCGAGGATCTCGACCGTGTCAAGGCTGATATAGCCGGTGCCGAGGCCCATCAGCTTGGTCGGCGGGGTGCCGTTGTTGTAGACGGTGCCGGTGACGTCGAGGCTGTATTGCTTGCCGTCAGACATCTCGACGACAAGCTTGCCACCCTCAGGTATGCCCAGCCAGGACAAGGTCGTGCGCTCCAGGACCACGGCCTTGCGCGCCGGCGGCCACTGGCCGCTGTTCGGCGTGGGCTTGTAGGCGCGGATATCGTCAAAGTCACGATAGGAATAGAGGAGCAGATCTTTCCACTCGCCGGCGGCGTTGCGGGCGCGAACCAGAATGCTACGGCTAGCCTGGGCGTCCTCGATGCCGGGCATGCGCCGGACCGTCTCGACCAGGGCGTCATCGATATTGTCGGCGCCAATTGTTGCGCTGGACGGGTTGGTCGCGTTCCAGGCATTATTGAGGTCGCGCACAAGGATCTCGCGGCTTCCGGTGGCCAGGCCGATGGCGAAGACGCCGAGGGCGATCGAGAACACCACCAGGGCGGTGCGGGTCTTATTGCTCCAGAGGTCGCCGAGCACTTTGCGCCAGCGCGGTGCGAGCATGGTGCTATCCCTCTTTCAGCAGTTCATTCAGGCGCGCAGGGCCAGGCCTGCTCGGCGCCTACGCGCCAGAGGCGGACAGGCGCTGGCCGCCGATACGCTGGCCGGCGACACGCTCGACGTCCGCCCGGGTCCCCTCGGACTCGGCCAGCAGGGCCTGGAACTCGCTCTTGTCGAGGGCCACGACCTCGACAGTGCCGTTGTCGTGGGCGGCGCGGACGGTGGCGCGGCGGGTGCCGTCGCCCAGCAGCCCCAGCTCGCCGAAGTACTGGCCCTCGCCGAGCAGCTCCGCGATCATCTCGCCGCCGCCCGGCTGGTCGATGATGACCTCGACCTTGCCCTTGGTGATGATGTAGAAGTAGTCGGCGTGGCCGCCCTTGCGCCAGATCGACCGGCTGACCTACGAGCCGGGCCAGCCGATCGTGCGCAAGG
>JAAXUL010000749.1 GCA_013336035.1 Chloroflexales bacterium | reverse complement strand
GGTGCCGGCGACGGCGGTGGGCCTGCAGAGCAACCGCCCCTTCCGCTTCTACGTCCGGGCCCTCGACACCTACTTCCGAACCAGCGGCGCGGCAACCCCGTGGGACTGCTCGCCCGGCTCTGCCACGGGCCAGCCGTGTGGCTCGGCCACGCATACGGTCCAGACTGGCGCGCTGCGCTTCCGCCCGACGGTCACTACTCTGAGCGTGCCCCCAGAGGGCAGCTCCAGCCTGTTCTTCGTCGAGGATCCCGGGGGCACCGCGGGCTCGCCGTCGCAGATTGGCCTGCTGCTGCTCTTCCGCGACGCCCAGCCCAACCACGAGGCGGCGGGCGTGCTGCTGCGGTAGGGGCCCCTACGCCACCCCGAGCTGGCGGGCCCGGGCGGCAGCCTCGGTGCGCGAGGCAGCACCGAGCTTCTCGAGGATGTTGGCGACGTGGCGCTTGGCAGTGTGCAGGCTGATCACCAGCCGGTCGGCGATGGCCTGGTTGCTCAGGCCAATCGCCACCAGGCGTAGAACCTCTACCTCGCGGGCGGTCAGGGCCTCGCCGCCCTTCTCAAGGATCAGGGCGCCCTCGGCGCCAGGCTCGGGCGCGAGCGCCGGCGCGCCTGACAGGCCGAGCGCCCTGGCGGCGATCTCGAGGCTGATGCCGCGCTCGACGCACAGGCGCAGCATAGGCGCCCACACTGTCAGCAGATAGGTTAGATGGGGGCGGCGCTCGCGCACCTCCTCGGGCAGTGTCTCGACCCAGGCGCGCAGCGTGCCCAGGGCGCCCAGGGCGATCATGGGCTCGGCCAGCTCATCGAGCAAGACCAGGGCCTCGTCCCAGGCGCTGGCCTCGAGCAGGTGATGCATGCGCCGCTCCGGCGAGCGCTCTACACGGGCGGCCCGCAGATGCAGGCGGCACGCCCACTCGGGGGCATCGCGGCGCAGCCGCTCGCGCAGAAACTCGCGAAACAGATCCTGGTAGCGGTAGGTCGGTGCCTGCGCCGACGAGGAAAAGTGGCCCGCAGAGGACTCGCCGAGCTCGACCAGGAACAGGTTACGCGCGTAGAGCTCGTCGAGGATAGCCCCCGCATCCGCACGGCCCGTCACCGCGGCACAGATGGCGGGGGTAAGATCCTGAAGGATGGCCGTCTCGATGAGAAACATGCGCACAAAAGGGTCCTGGCGCTCGAGCACCTCGGCGGCCAGATACTCGTAGAGCGAGCGGTCGAGGCCGGCGAGGCCGGCGATGAAGCGGGCGCGCTCGCCGCCACTGGTGATGTGCTCGAGCGAAGCGGCCAGGAGGCCAAGCCCGGCGGCCCAGCCCTCGGTCTGCGCGTGGAGGGCGGCCACCTGAGCCTCGGCGAGGCCGAGGCCCAGCCGCTCGTTGAGCAGAGCCTCAGCCTCGGTCCGGCTAAAGCGCAGCTCGGGGAAGCGCAGCTCGGCCAGCTCGCGGCGCACGCGCCAGCGGGCCAGGGGCAGGGGCGGGTCCTGCCGGGTGGCGACGACCACGGTCATATCGGGCGGCAGCAGGTCGATAAAGCGCTCGAGGGCCGCAAAGATGGCCGGGTCGCGCACGGCATGCAGATCATCGAGCACCAGCGCAGTCGGGCCGCCCAGGGCCTCGAGCAGATCGTCGGTGAGGGCGTCCACGACGTCCAGGCCGGTCGTGAGGCCGCTGGCCTGGCCGGTAGCCAGAGCCTCGAGCGCGGCGGCGCCGACCCCGGGCGCGATCTGGCGACAGGCCGCGATCAAACCATGGAGAAAGCGGGCCAGGTCGTCGTCGTGCTCGTCGAGCAAGAGCCAGGCCGACCGCGGAGGGATCAAAACCGAAGCACGATCCCGCAATCGCGCCATGTCATGTTCCCGTAATTTATCGTTCAACTCTTCAGATGATGCACTTCGCGAGAGCGCCTGAGCGATCAGGGTGGTCTTGCCAGCGCCGGCGGGCGCCGAGACGAGGGCGAGGCGGGCCGCCCCCACAGCGCGGTGGAGCGCAGCGATGAGCTGAGGACGCGGCAGGAGGTCGCCATGAGCGCGTGGCGGGCGCAGCTTTGTTCGCACGAAGATCGCGCTCCCCTGCGGCGATGGGGAAGTGGCGCGGGCGGCGCCCCTGGCTAAAGGGGCAACCGGCCAGCGAGCGACACCTGCAAACGATGCGATCATAGCACTCCTGCCTGCTGAGTTTACCGACCATTCCGATGCCGCTCATGACGCGGCTCAGGCCAGAGCGGTTCCCCATCGCAGTGGCTCCGTCGTGAAGATCCTACTCTGGCCGTAGACCCGGGCTGACTTGCCCCTATTTGATGCTTGCAAGAGGTGGGATGTAGCGTGTAGTGTAAGCGCTGATGAGGCTCAGGAGCGTCAGCCCATGGGCCGAATTTGAGCCAGAGCCACTAGGCCCTGCCCGTTGACAGCCCGCGTATAATTGCTCCGTTCCCAGCAACGCAACCTACCACGCAGGCTCGTAGACCTCCCATAGAAGGCGGCACTTCCATGTCCACGCCGTTCAGCTGGGATCGTGACGAGCAAAGAAGGGCCTATCACACGGTGGCCACTCAGCTGGTCACGCGGCATAGCTGGAAGCTATTGCCCCCCGATGCGCTGGCCGCCCAGGCTCAGGCGCTGATCGAGCGGGCCGACGGCAGCCCGGTGCGGGCTGTCCTGCTTGCCTACACCCTGATCCTCTATGCCGCCTGTAACGGCGACGAAGGCCGTGAACGCCAGGAGCGAGGGTACCTCGAGCTGTACCGCTACCTCTTCGAGATTGCCCGTTGGCGCCTCCCTGATGAGGCCGAGGATCTGGCCCAACTCGCCATCGAGATGACTTTCTTGAGCATCGGCCGCTGCCGCGAGCCTGGCGCCTTTCTGCGCTTCGCGCTCTTTCAGCTGCAGGACGCGGCCAGAACGCTGCGCCGCGAGCAGAACCGACCCGTCGAGTCACTGGCGCGCTTGATCGGCCCCAATGGCCTGACCCTTGGCGAGATCCTGGTGGACGAGGGTCAGCCCGACCCGGCCGAGGCCGCGCTGCTCAGCGATCTGCGCGAGCGCTTCGCCGCCTGCGCCGCCGAGTGTGAGCTGCGCCACCCGCGAGCCGCGATGCAGCTCAGGGCGGTCTGGTTGAAGTATCTTGCCGGCCTCGACGACCACACCATCAGCGCCAACCTCGGCAAGCCGGCCAACCTGGTGCACGTGATGCGCTCGCGCGGCATGGGCCTACTGCGCAAGCAGGCCACCCTGCGGGCCCTCGCCAACGACCTGGGGATCAGCGCCGAGCCAGTGTAAGATTCTTTGGCCGGCGCTCCCTTTCGAGTTAGAGCCTGATCGTTTGCCCCCGCTACCGGGCGCCCTGCCTCGCCCCCGGAAAACAACCCAAAACAGGCGCGCAGCCCAAGGAAGCGCCCCGCTTTTCCATGCCCTGGCTGTGCGTCGCTGTGCCCAGCGAGCTACCCTTCGGTCGCGTGTCAGTTGCGCTTCACCCTGGTAAGCTGAATGGAGATACGCCTGCCCTCAGGCCAATCCTTGCTCGCAAGGCCGTTCTCTGGATACTGGCCACCAGCCCGCACCGCTCGGTCTAGCGACCGAGCCGCGCTACGTCGCTCGGTGAGGTGATGATGAGTGGCATGCCAGGTAAGCGCGCCCAGTTTGACCCCTGGGAGCGCCAGAAACGAAGTGGGTGGGAGAAGTACCGCCGCGCGATCGATCTGCTCGAGCGCGACGATTGGGCGCCGGCTCTGCGTATGCTGGCCGCCGCCGAGACAGAGTTTCGAACGGATGATGACCATGATGGGCTGTGGCGGGCCCTGAGCGGGCAGGCTGCCGCCCACTGGGGCTCTGGTGACGCCAACCTGGCGGTGGCGCGCGCAACGGCCGCCCTACGTACCGCCGAGGCCGTCGGCGATGTCGAGGGCACCGGCCTGGCCGCCTGGCAGCTCGCCGTGATGCTTCTGAGCCAGGGCGACTACCAGTGGGCCGCCGAGCTGCTGCTGCGCTCAGAGGAGGCCCTGGGCGAGGCGGGGGCGCCCAGCCCCAGCGCCGAGATCGGCGCCAGCGCCCGCCTCTGCCTAGAGATCTTGCGCTGGCAACAGATGGTGGCCCAGGGGGTGGCCGAGCGGCGCACCGCCGCCGACGTGGTGGCGGCGATCCAGCGCGACCTGGTGGTCAGGCTGACCCAGGCCGCGGCGGCCCTTCGCGCTCACGTGGGCGCGACCGGTCGCGGCACCTGGTCCATCCCCGCTCTGCTGCTGCCGGTCGCTGCGTTCTCAGGCCGTTGCAGGTTGAGCGAGCCCGACAGATCCCATTGCGCGAGCTCCGTGCTTCCCGCGAGGGTCACTCCCCGCAACAGCGCTTCCCCAACGTTCTCCGGTGCGCAGAGGATGAAGAAGGGGTCACACACGACGGTGATCAGGTCGTTCACCTGATTGCGATAGGCGACCAGGCTCGCGCGCGTGGAGGTGCCGCGCCCCAGGGTGATCCGCGTGCAGGCCGCGCGGAG
>JAAXUL010000132.1 GCA_013336035.1 Chloroflexales bacterium | reverse complement strand
CGCGCTCGCCTGGAGCTGGGCCCAGGCGAGCGTCTCGGCGCCGCGCCGCGCCAGGGCCTCGGCCAGCTCGAGGTCGGCCACGTCATAGCCGAACTCGCCCGCTGTGCGCCCGAGCAGCAGCACCCCGAGGGTGCGGCCCTGGGCCGCGAGCGGCACCAGCAGCGCCGTGCGCGGGGCGAGCGGCCCGAACGCGGGCGCCAGATCCGCCGGCACCGCGGCGAGCAGCCGGGACGCGCCGGTGCGCAGCACCTCGCCAAGCGGGCTGGACATATCCTCCCGGGACAGCGGGGCCGGGAGATTGGCCAGCGGCGCCGGCTGGGCCGGGTCCCCCGCGCAGGCGGCGGCGGGCCACGCCAGGCCATCATCGTCACAGAGGTAGATCACGCAGGTGTCGGCCAGCTCGGGCAGCGGCAGGCGAGCGAGCGCCTCGAGCGTAGCGGCGCCATCGAGATCGGGGCCGAGGGCCTGGCTGATCGCCAGGTGCAGAGCCTGGGCCGCCGCGCGCCGCTGCTCGACGCTGATGTCGCGGGTCACCCCGACCACCCGCACCGGCTGGCCGCTCGCATCGTGCTGCACCAGCCCGCGCACCTCGAGCCAGCACAGGTGGCCACCGGGCGCATACACGCGCACCTGGAGCTGATACAGCCCGCCGCGCTGGAGCGCGTCAGCCACGGACTGCTCGTAGGCCGGGCGGTCAGGGGGATAGACCGACGCGGTCAGCTCGTCTTGGGTGCGGGTCAGCTGGCCCGGCGGCAGGCTGAAGTAGGTGGACTTATGGGTGGAGTAGGTGAACGTGCCAGTGGCGAGATCCCACTCCCAGGCGGTAAGCTGGGCGACCTCGAGGGCCAGGCGCAGCCGCTGCTCGTTGGAGTGGAGCGCGGCGTCAGCATGGCGCCGAGCATCCACCTCGCGCGCAACCAGGCAGAGCCCTGGCGCACCGGTGTCCGGCAGCGCCAGGCGATAGAGGCTGATCTGCCAGACGGCTCCCCCGGTGTCCGGGCTAGCGGCCGCCACCTGGCGCGGGCCATCAGGCTGATCGGTCGCCAGCGCCAGCGCGCAGTGCGGGGCCACAGCGGGCCAGAGGGCGGGCAGCGACTGCCCAAGCAGCACCGCGGCGGGGCGGCCCAGCAGGGCCGCCAGAGCCGGGTTCACCCGCAGGATACTCAGCCCCTCGTCGAGCACGGTCACGCCGACAGGGAGGGTATCCAGCAAAGAGATGAGCAGAGCCAGGGGGTCCATTGGCATCTCTCTTGCGGGCGCGCGCGCAAATGAGTGCCGCCACGCCCACTCGGTGCAGGTAAGTGCGCTACAGCGCAGGTCGCGCCCAGCATGGTAGGAGGGCCGATCATCCCCGCGCTACGCTCAGTATACGACGCAATACATCTAAGGATCGCAAGACAGCCCCGGGCAGCGCCAACACATTGCCCCGCGCCCACGCCGGGCTCCGACATTGACATGGGCCAACCCCAGCGCTATACTGATAGTCAGCCTGGCTGATATTTGTCTAGCAGATCATCAGCCGGATTGAATTACAGCCCGAGGCCGCAACCCTCGCAGAGACAGGCAATGCAATGACGAACGACTGGGATGCCGAGCACACCGCGCGCGAGCTCCTCGCCATCCTACCGCTGCTAAGCCGCATAGTCGCGGGGGCGATGCAGCACGAGGCCGGCGAGGAGACGACCCTGCCCCAATTCCGCGCGCTCGCGCTGCTGGCCGAGACGCCGCAGACCCTGAGCGCGCTAGCGCGGCGGCGACGCGTGAGCCTCCAGTCGATGGGCACGGTGGCGCAGGCGCTCGTAGAGCGTGGCTGGATCGCGCGCTCGCCCGACCCGCACGACCGACGCCAGCACCTGCTGGCCCTAACCGAGGCCGGCCGCGCGCACTACAAGCAGGTCCAGGCCCAGACCATTCGCACACTAACGCCGCTGCTGGCCACCCTGGGCAGCGAGCAGCTACACGCCGTGCAGGTGGCCCTGCCAGCGCTGCACGACGCCCTGACCCAGAGCGAGGAGTCTTATGGCAGCCCTGCCCCACGCTAAGCATCACGAGGGGCGCCCGGCCCCATCAGGCGCCGCGCCGCGCCGCAGCCCCCTCGAGAGTCTGCGCGCGGGGTTCCGCGCGCTGCGCATCCGCAACTATCGGCTCTACTGGCTCGGCCAGATCATCTCGCTCACCGGCACCTGGATGCAGACCACCGCCCAGGGCTGGCTGGTGCTGCAGCTAACCCACTCACCGCTGGCGCTCGGGCTGATGACAACCTTCCAGTTCCTGCCCTCGCTGCTGCTCTCGCTCTTCGGGGGCGTGATCGCGGATCGAGTGCCCAAGTACCGGCTGATCCTCGTGACCCAGGTCGCGGCGCTGATCCAGGCGGTCCTCTTCACGCTGCTAGTCGGGACGGGGGCGATCCAGCTCTGGCATGTCTACGTGCTGGCGCTGGCGCTCGGGATCATCAACGCCCTCGACACGCCCACCCGCCAGTCATTCGTCGTCGAGCTGGTGGGCCGCGAGATGCTGCCAAACGCGGTGGCGCTCAACTCGCTGCTGTTCAACAGCGCCCGCGTGGTCGGGCCAGGGGTGGCAGGCGTACTGATCGCCCAGATCGGCCTGGCCCCGGCCTTCGGCCTGAACGCCGCGAGCTTCCTCGCCGTCATCGGCGGGCTGCTGCTCATGCGGCCCAGAGAGTTTCAGGCCACCCCGCCGCCGCCGCGCGGCTCGGTGCTGGCGGGTATCCGCGAGGGGCTGGCCTACACCTGGCACACCCCGGCCGTGATGCAGATCATGATCGTGATGGCCTTCGTGGGCACCTTCGGCTACAACTTCACCGTGGTGCTGCCCCTGCTGTCAGGCTTCGTGCTGCACACCGACGCGGTGGGCTTCGGGGCGCTCTCGGCCGCGCTCGGGGTCGGGTCGCTGCTCGGCGCCCTGACCATCGCCTATACGAGCCAGGTCTCGGTGCGCCGGCTGCTGCTGGGCGCGGCGGCCTTCAGCCTGCTGCTGGGCCTCACGGCGATTGTGCCGGTGCTGGGGGTGGCGCTGCTCCTCCTGGCGGCCCTGGGCTTCGCGGGGATCATGTTCACGACCTCGGCCAACACGCTGCTCCAGCTCGCCGTGCCCGACGCGCTGCGCGGCCGCGTGCTCAGCCTGTACTGGATGCTGTTCGCCGGCAGCACGCCTGTGGGCGCCCTACTGATCGGCACCCTCTCGAAGGCGATCGGGGTGCCCGAGACCCTCGGGCTCTGCGCGCTGCTCTCGCTGCTCGGCGTGGGCCTCGGCGCGGCCTACGGTCGGCGCACCACATAGCGCGGCAGGTTTCAGCTGCGCCCGGCCCAACAGGCTGGTATACTACACAGCATCCTGTCACGCGCCCGCTGAGCCGCCAAAACTTGTGCTATCTCACACCTGTTCGCGACACACAGGTTTATGTACGCTATGTCGTACCACGTTCGTACGAAGCTAAACCCACATTGCAAGTGGACGCACTGCCACATACTCCCCAGTCACTATGTGGCGGCTGTCTCCACCAAGGAGGTTCGTATGACGACCCTGAGTGTTCTCACCTTCGGCGCCCTCGGGGGCGCCGGCCAGGCCTGCGATCTCCTGATCGATCTCGAGCAGCAGGGCGTGGTCACCCTCCAGGCAGTTGTCCATATCTGGTGGCCGCTCGGCCATTCGCAGCCACAGATCTGCCCGCTGCTGATAGAGGCCAGCGACTGGGATTATGAGTCCTGGAGCGATCTGTGCGCGCGGCTGCTCGATGTTCCACGGGCCCGGGCGGTGGGCGGCGAGGCGACGGGGCACGCATCTTACCGGGCGCACGCGGGCGGCGACGACATGGACATCCCGGCGCTCGCGACAATCACGGTGGGCGCCTCGGCCCTGGTGATCCAGTCACAGGAGGCCCTGGCCAGCCAGGCCATCGCAGCGCTGGGCCCGCTCAGGCCGGCGATCTGCGCGGTAGATCTTCAGCTAGACTCCCCGGCCGTGCTGGCCAGATAGGCGCACAGGTATAGGCGTGCTTCCTCACCGGCCGGGGCAAGGGAGCAGCACAAGGCGGCCCCGGGTGGATCCTACCCGGAGGAGCCCGCACCATGATAACGATTGTCCTAGTCGATGACCACCCGATTGTGCGCCAGGGGCTGCGCGCGCTGCTCGCGGCCGAGCCAGGCTATGCGGTCGTCGGCGAGGCGGCCGATGGGCTCACGGCGGTGCACATGGTCTCGCAGCTCCAGCCGGCAGTGCTGGTGGCCGACCTGATGATGCCGGGGCTGGGCGGGCTAGAGGTGACCCGCCAGGTGCGGGCGCTGCCGAATCCGCCGCAGGTGATCGTGCTCTCGATGCACGCCGACGAGGTCTACGTGCTCGACGCGCTGCGCAGCGGGGCCGCGGCCTATGTGCTCAAGGAGAACGACACCGCGCAGCTGATCGCCGCCGTGCGCGCGGTCGTGGCCGGCCAGCGCTACCTGAGCCCGCCGCTGAGCGAGCGGGCGATCGACAGCTACACGCGCCAGACCCACGCCACGCCCATCGACCCGGTCGACCTGCTCACGGCGCGCGAGCGCGAGGTGCTGCGGCTGGTGGCCCAGGGCCGCACGAACGCGACGATCGCGACGGCGCTGACGATCAGCGCGCGCACCGTCGAGACCCACCGCGCCAACCTGATGCGCAAGCTCGGCCTGCACACCCAGGCCGAGCTGGCCCGCCTCGCGGTACAGTGTGGGCTCGTCGGGCCAGCCCCGGCCCACCCGGACCACTGATAGCGCGCATCGCGACCCCTACGGCACTACGTACGTACCCATAGGCCACCACGTAGGCCCATGATCCGTAACAGATGGTATCGTCAGGCGCCGCCGAGAGCGGTATGCTGGGCGTGTCGCCTGGTCCGTCATGAGTCGTCGGTCATCAGCCGGCAGCCATCAGCCGCCAGCGCCTAATCGCGCCACAGGCCGATGGGGGTGCGCACTGTGCTGGTGGCCGGACGGCGAACGCGCACCGGGCGACACGGCCCCTCGCGACGTATGCGGAGACGACCGATGAGCAATGGTGTCAGCCCCCCGCTCCGCACCGTAGTCGCCGATGACCACCGGCGCTTCCGGCAGTTCGTCACCCAGGTGCTGGCCGACCACTATGCCGATCTGCTCACGATAGTCGCCGCCGGCCCCGTGGCCGAGCTGCTGGCGGCCTGCGCCTGGCACAAGCCCGCGCTGGTGCTGCTCGATATCGGGCTGCCGGGCATGACGAGCCTGGGCCTTATCCGAGCGCTGCGCGAGGCGGGCTACCTGGGGGCGGTGCTCGTGCTGAGCATGGACGACGACCCGCCCTACGTGGCGGCGGCGCTGGCGGCCGGGGCCGCCGCCCTGCTGGGCAAGGCGACCCTGAACACTACGCTGCGCCCGACCATCGCGGACGTGCTGCATCCGCCTGGCCAGCGCGCCGGCGAGGCCCACTCGACCGTCAGCTAACGTGCGCTAGATACGGTTTGTAGCCGAGGTACGCTCATTGCCGCGCAGCGAGATCATATCTTAATGAGGCCTACGCCTGAGCACTCGGAGCCTGCCCTGCCAGCAGAGGAGCCGCCAATGCTGTTCTCGCAACCCTATGCCGTGAACTTTGCCCCGCCGCCAACCCCGGGGTTCGTTCCAGCCCTCGCCGACAAGGTCGGCTACATCGCCACAACCTGGGAGATGCTCGCCCACGGGGGATGGGACACGCGCGCCGCCCGGCAGCTCACGACATTTGTGGAGCAGCTCGCCGCCGAGCTGGGCGCCGCTGACTGCTCAGTGCTCGACAGAGATCTGCATATGCTGCGCGACCTGCTGGATATGAGGAGAGACTCGTCCCCATCGCCTGAGCACACCGCCTGCGTCACCTGCATAATCACGGCGATCTGGGGGTGGGTTGCGCCGGGCACGGCGCCACGACTCGACGCTGGCGCCGCGTTCGATCTGTCGTGCGCCGACTGCCGCTACGCCACCCTGGACACCCCGCTCCGCGAGCGGAGCGTCGGCGGGTAGCAGGCATGGCAGTGGGCGAGGCGCCCTACCAGCGATACTGCCGCGAGCCGCCCGCGCGCCCGCGGATCGCGCTCGCCCTCAGGGGTGCAGCGCACAGGCCCGCCGCCCCCTCGCCTGTGGCCGCAAGCCACGGGCGAGGGGGCGATGAGCTTGACAATGGCACGGCCGAACCCAGACGCTACTCGCTGTGGACCAGCAGGCGCAGGCCGTTCAGGACCACCAGGATAGTGCTGCCCTCGTGGCCGATGACGCCCAGCGGCAGAGGCACGCCGACAGTGAGGGTCAGGCTCACAAGCACGACCACCACGGACAGGGCGAAGACGATGTTCTGCCAGACGATACGCTGGGTGCGCTTGCTCAGGCCGACGGCGTAGCCGATCGCGCCGAGGTCGTCGCGCATCAGCACGATGTCGGCCGTCTCGAGGGCGGCGTCGGTGCCGGCGGCGCCCATAGCGATGCCGCTCGAGGCGGCGGCCAGGGCCGGCGCGTCATTGATCCCGTCGCCGACCATAGCGGTCGGGCCATACTTGCGGCCCAACTCGCCGACGATGCGCAGCTTGTCCTCGGGCAGCAGGCCCGCGTGGACCTCATCGATGCCCAGGCGGCGGCCCAGGGCCTCGGCCACACGGGCGTTGTCGCCGGTGAGCATAACCACGCGCTCGATGCCGGCCTTACGCAGGGCGGCGATCTTCTCGGCGGCGTCAGCGCGCTCGCGGTCCATAACGGTGACCAGACCGAGCCATACGGCGCCGCGGCGGGCCAGCAGCACCGTGCCGCGACCCTCATCGGCGAGCCGGTCGGACTCGGCCAGCAGCTCGGCGGGCACCACCAGGCCCACGTGGGTGAAAAGGCGCGGCGCGCCCACCAGCGTCTCGACGCCGTCCCACGAGGCCCTGACGCCCATGCCGGTGACGGCCTCGAACAGCTCGGGCTCCTGCGGCACAACCCCGCGGGCCTGGGCGTAGGACATGATCGCGAGGGCGATCGGGTGCTCGCTCTGGGCCTCGGCGCGGGCCACGGCGGCGAGCAGCTCGTCGGCGCTGACCGCGGGGCGGGGCAGCACATCGGTCACCTCGGGGTGACCGTGGGTGAGCGTGCCAGTCTTATCAAAGGCGACGACCTTGACCCGGCTGAGCTCCTCGAGGTGGGCGCCGCCCTTGAAGAGCACGCCGCGGCGGGCCGCGTTGGCGATCGCGCTGAGCAGGGCCGCCGGCACGCTGATCACCAGCGCGCAGGGCGAGGCCACGGTCAGCAGGACCATACCATTGTAGAAGTTCTGGGCGAAGGGCACGCCGAAGAGCGAGGGCACAAAGGTGATAAAGAGCGCCACGGCGACGATCACGCCCATAGCGTACCACTGCTCGAAGCGGTCGAGGAAGCTCTGCGTGCGGGCCTTGCGGGCCTGGGCCTCGCTGACCATATCGATAATGCGGGCCAGCGTGCTCTCGCTGGCGGGCTTCGTCACCAGCACATCGAGCGCGCCGCTCTGGTTGAGCGTGCCGGCCAGGACGTGCATACCCTCGCCCTTCTGCACCGGCATCGACTCGCCGGTGAGGGCCGACTCGTCGAAGTTGCCCGACCCGCGCATGATTGTGCCGTCGAGCGGCACGCGGTCGCCGGGGCGCAGGGCCACCACATCGCCGGGCTGCACCTCCTCGACGGGCAGCTCGACCAGGGCCTCGCCGCGGCGCACGGCCACGGTATCGGGGCGCAGCTTGAGCAGGGCCGAGATCGCCTGGCGCGTGCGGGCCATGGCATAGTTTTGGAGCACATTGCTCAGCGAGAAGAGGAAGAGCAGGATCGCGCCCTCGGTCCAGGCGTTGACATAGGCGGCGCCCAGGGCCGCCAGGACCATCAGCAGGTCGACCTGGATGGTGCGCTCGCGCAGGGCCGCGATGATCGCCCGCACGGCATAGAAGCCGCCGACAACGTAGGTGACCAGGTGCACGCCCAGCAGCACAGCGGGGCTGGCGCCGGCGCGCTCAAGGATGACACCGACGACGATGCCGGCCAGGGTCAGAGCGACAAAGAGCGGCTCCAAAAATTCGTCGTTCAGCTCCAGACGCCAGCCCTGGTGGGAGCCGGCGCGAGTCTGTGGGTAGGCTGCCATCGGCTTATCCTCCGTGTCAGGGGGCGTCGCCCCTTAGTGCAATACCAGACGATCCTCGGGCGAGAGCCGTGCCAGCAAGTCGGGCCCGAGGCGAGCAAAGATACGCTGGGCAAACAGCTCCATCCAGATAAACTGGCGCGCGATCAGAACCATATTGGTGTTGGTCGTCACCGTCGCCGCGGTGACCAGATGGCCGCTGGCGATCAGGAACTCGGCCTCATCGGCCACCACGATCAGGGTCTCGCCCAGGCGGTGCAGCTCGGTCTCACGCTTGGGGTGGCGCACCACCTGGCCCAGGCCAAATGGCGCGTCGCCGGTGAGGATCACGCCCAGGCCGACCCCGCGGGCGTGGGCGGCCTCGAGGCGCGGGCGCAGGGCCTCGACATCGGCGTCGGTGAAGACGAGCATCAGCTCGCGCTGGGCGCCGTCGATCAGCTCGCCGGCATAGGCCAGGGCCTCGCGCCGGCCGCTGAAGTTCCACAGCCGGCCGGTGGCCTCGTGGTGGTAGAGCGGCAACAGCTCGGTGCGAAGCGCGGCGGCGCGCTCGCGGGCCTCGCGCTCGTAGCGGTCGAGCAGCAGCGCGGGCGAGACAGGCCGGTAGAGCGTGGCCTTCTCTTCCTCTGATTTCAGAGCGGCGCCGCGGGCCTCCAGGCGGCCCAGGGCCTCGTAGACCATCGAGCGCGGCACGCCCGAGCTTTTGCTGATCTGGTAGCCCGTGGCCGGGTTCTCGCTCAGCAGGGCCAGGTAAACTTTTGACTCATACTCGGTGAGCCCAAGCGCCGCGAGCTGGTCTAGCAGGTTCATCAGGTCTAGTTTCTAGATCATTGATATTAGTAGTTCAACTCCGAACTACTGATCAAAGTATACGACCCCGGGTCACGCGCGTCAAGTAAAAGATACGTTTATCTTTGTGTATATAAAAAATTCCCAAATGCAAAACCGACGGCACCGTGGGGTCACGGTGCCGTCGGCAGCGAGAGGCCGGAGCCGCGCTAGGGGCGCAAGGGCTCGAGGTCGGTGTAGGGCTCGAGCGCGGGCGGATCGTTGGGCGGCAGGCCCGGCCCCTCGATCGCGCCGCCCTCGCCGGCGCCAAAGGTGTTATTATCATCGACGATCGGCCCGGGCTCTCCGAGCGGGGGGGACGTGTTAATCACCGGGTCGCCGGGCTGGAGCACGGCCACATCGTTGGAGATCACCGTGCGACCACTGTTGACCCCCTTAGCCGTAAACTTGTAGGTGCCGGTGGGCAGCCGCTCATCGAAGAAGATGTCGGTGAAGAACTCGCCGTAGACGTTGGTATACTGGTCGGGCAGGGTCCGCACCGAGTTATCAGGCAGGGTCAGCCAGACCACCACCGGCTCGAGGGGCAGGAAGAACTGGCCCGTGATCTCGAACTCGCCGCCCTGGATATTCTGCGCGGGCTGCTTCCAGTTGACCACGAGCAGCGCGTAGCTGTTGGGCGCAGTGTTGCGGGCCGCGAGGTCGAAGGTGTCGATCACCTGGTAGCCGCTCGACTGGCCCAGCGCTGTGAAGGAGTAGCGACCAGTCTGGAAGCGCGAGTCAAAGGTGAACGAGCTGGCGAAGCTGCCGACATCGCTGGTCAGCTGCATCGGGTAGTCGATCACCGTGCCGTCGGGGGCGGTGATCCAGATCGAGATATACTCTTGGCCGACAAAGCCGCGCCCGTGCAGATTGACCGTGGTACCATGCAGGCCCGAGGGGTCGCCGGTGGTATTATCCTCGATGTTCAGCTCGGCCCGGCCCGAGTTCAGGGGCCCCATGGGCAGCGAGTCGAGCACGAAGAAGCCGCTGGCGAGCCTGTTGCTACTGCCGCCCAGGGCCGTCAGCTCGTAGCAGCCGCGCGGCCACTTCGCCGAGGCCATGAAGGGCGCGTAGAAGTCGCCGCCGTTGCTGGTGGTGGCGACCCAGGGAAAGTTGGGCGGCATGTCGATGACACCGTCGAGCATGCCCGCGGCGCCCGGGCTGAAGACCCGGCCGTCGGGGAACACGATCGAGAGATAGGTTTGCTCGTTGTCCCAGAACTGTCGCAGGGCGACGCCGAACTCTTTGGTCTGATAGACGCGCGGCGCATTGCGGCCCGTACGCGCGCAGCGAGCCTCACCGTCGGTGCTGAGGGCGAACAGCAGCGCGCCCTTGTTGTAGTCCTGGGCCGCTGACCTGAAGGCGAAGGCCCCAAGCAGCGTGGCCAGGACCAGGGTAAAGCCGAGCGCAAAGGTCCGCCTTGACCCATGAAGCTTCATGGTCATAGTGCCCCTCCAAAGTATGTTACCGTCGAAAGATGAGGAAGCTTTGGCGCCAGCTGCCTTGTAGTGATATAGTAATGATATTAGCCTGATACGCCTATAGTCCGTATATTACGAGCCCCTTACACAAGATTAAAACCATATCAAAAGCATGTCACGTTATACTATGCTCTATGATGGCAACTGCCGGATCTGCAGCAGTCAGGCGCGGACGGTGGCGGCCTATAATGATGACGGGCTGATCGAGGTGCTCGACATGAACACCCCCGAGGCCCGCGCCCGCTTCCCTCAGGTCACGCCCGCGATGGCCCAGCGCGAGATGCACCTCGTCGCCCCCGACGGCACCCTCTACCGGGGCGCCGAGGCTGTGCGCGAGACCTTGCTGCGCCTGCCCAGCCTGCGCGGCCTGGGCGAGCTGATGCGCCTGCCCGGCGCGATGATCCTGGCCCGCCCGCTGTATGACTGGGTGGCCCGCAACCGCTACATCCTCGGCGGACGGGTGGAACCATGCGAGGATGGAACCTGCGAGCGCTAAGTAATGTCGATCATTGTCCACCTTATCCTGGCCGCCCTCATCGCTGCCGGCGCCGTACCGCCTATGGCCAGCAGCGCCAGCAGCGCTAGCGCTCCGCTGACGATGCTGCAGCCGCCGACCCCCCAGCCCGCGGGCGCGACCGACCGCCCCCGCGGCAATATAGGCATCGCCCTCGCGCTTCTATGCGTCGCCGTCCTCTCGAGCGCCGCGCTCTTTAGCAGCATCGCCGTCAAACGCCGCATCGACAGTATCAGCCCTGATAAGTAGTTGAGATCTCACAGGGTCGCATGGCACCCTGACCGGATCTGTGAGGTATTGAAGCCCCCCTTGCAAGCCTGGGCAAAGACAGTGCATACTAAGAACAGGGCTCGACATCTATGGGCGGGGCAACCCGAGAGCGCCTGGTACCAGCCTACCCCTTCGCAAAAAGGAGTAGCCCCTATGCCTGTTCTGCTGCACCTGATGATGGTCGGCGTCTGGGGGATGACCTTCGTGATCCACACGCGGCGCCTGCTGCGCCTGGCCCGGGTCAATCAGCTGCGCCACTGGGACGATAGCCGCCGGCTGGGCCTGAACCGGATCTGGTGGTGGCTCGGCCAGGATGAGTTCTGGCACGGCGTGCGCCCCGACTGCCTCAAGGCGATCGAGCTGACGACGATGATCTTTCTCATCGCCTGGGGGATGAGCCAGTAGCCCACCTACCTGCCAGCCCCGGGGGAGCGCACTGGCCGGCTGTGTTTATCGGCTGGCTCACAGACTTCGCCCTGCGTATCCTCATCCAGGTTGCGGCCGGCTGGTTTGGCCTGGCCGCTTTTTTTACCGCCCCTGACCTTGGGCATCCCGCCCACCTGGCCGTTATAGCCCTGCTCCTCGGCGCCACGGCGGCCGGCGGCTTTGTCGCGGCGCGCGTCGCCGAGCAGTCGCCCCTGCTCAACGGGCTGCTCGTCGGCGTCACCGGCATCCTCGCCGCCGCCGTCAGCAACCCTGGCCTGGTCGCTGTCCCCCCCACCCTGGTGTTCGTGCAGGCCGCCAGCCTCGCCGCGGGCGCGCTCGGCGGGCTGCTGGCGTGGGCGCTGGCGCGCAGAGAGGCGTTCTAGCTCCCGGCGGCCAGCAGCTCCTGAAAGAGCTCGGGCAGCGGGCTCGCTAGCTCAAGGGATGCGCCGGTGAGCGGGTGGGCCAGGCGCAGCTCTGCGGCATGCAGCAGGTGGCCCGCCAGGTCGCGCCCCTGGTAGCTCGCCGGCCCCCCGTAGCGGGTGTCGCCGAGCAGGGGGTGGCCCGCGTGGGCCATGTGCAGGCGGATCTGGTGGGTGCGGCCCGTGTGGGGTGTCGCCCGCACCATAGCGGCGCCCGCCAGCAGGGCCTCGACGGCGAACGTCGTATGGGCCGCCTTCACGCGCCCGCCCACGTGGGAGCGGAAGAAGTTGAACGCCGCGCCCGTGGGCTCGCGCCCCACCCGCTGCCACAGGCGAATGCGCTGCTGTCGCTCGAGCAATGGCATGCGCTGCGTGACCACTGGCCTGCCGGCTTGCCCATCGGTTTGCTGCTGCCCAACGGCACCGACGTGGCCGCGCTGGCACCCGACCTGCCCCGCCT
>JAAXUL010001543.1 GCA_013336035.1 Chloroflexales bacterium | reverse complement strand
CCTTGGTTAGCTCCTCAACAAAGAGCGGCACGCCGTCGCTCTGGTTGATGATATGACGGCAGATCACAGGCGGGAGAGCCGCCGTACGAGTCAGATCTGCGACCATCCGCTCGACGGCAGACGCATGGAGCGGACCGAGGGTAATCGCTGACATATGTGGGCTTGGCGGCCAGGGCGGCTGAAAGGTGGGCCGGCAGGTCAGCAGGGTCAGGCAGGGGGTGGCAGCCAAGGCAGCAAGCGAGGCACCGAGCCAAACGATAGTTGACGGGTCGGCCCAGTGCAGATCCTCGATCGCCAGCACCAGCGGGCGGCGGGCGGCGGCGCGCTGAAACAAGGCCACCATAACCTCGCGCATACGCTCGCGCTGCTGGGCGGTGATCGGCTGAGGTGCGGGCAATTCGGTCGGCAGCCCGAGCAGCATGGACAGCAGCCAGAGCGATCCGGTCTGGTCGAGTCCGTAGCGGGCCAGCGAACTGGCCAACTGAGCAAGGCGCGCCTCCGGACTATCGCCGTCCGCGATGCCCAGCGCGTCCTCAAGAAGCCCGATCACCGGGTAGAGGTGGGTATTCTGAAAATAGGACGAGCAGCGGCCTTCAAGCCAAGTAACCGAATCGCCCCAGCGCAGGCGGAGATCCCAGAGCAGGCGCGACTTCCCAAGGCCTGGGTCACCGCTCAACATGACGATCGCCCCCTGCCCTTGTACGGCTCGCACAAGCAGCGCGCTGAGCTGGGCCAGTTCATGCTCTCGGCCAGCCAGGGGCGTCAGGTGCGCGATTTGGGCGAACGAGTCAAAGTGGTGGCGCGCCACAGTCTGGCCGAGCACCTGGAAGGCCTCGCTGGGCTGAGCCGCGCCAGTGCGTAGCAGAGGCCCCAGGCTGCGACAGGAGAACCAGCGCCGCACCAGCCGCTCGGTCGCCGCGCTGATCAGGAGCGTGCCTGGCTCGGCCAGGCTATGGCCGATCCGGGCCACCCTGGGCACATCCCCGAACGGCTCTCCATCACCAACCACCATGATATCGGTGTGGATGGCGACCCGCACCGTATCGGCACCGTGCGTGGCGGAAAGCAGAGCAAGGCCGACGTGGACCGCCCGCCGCGCGGCGTCCTCGTAGGCCTGCGGGTAGCCAAAGTAGACCAGCCACTCGTCGCCCTGGCGCTGCGGGCCATAGCCACCGTAACGATCGAGCAGCGTCTGGAGCCATGCCTCGTAGTGGGCAAGCTGCTGCTCCAGATCTTCGGGATCGCCGTAGCCGCCCGCATCGTGCCAGCTACAGATCAGAGCCGTGATCTGGCGCCGCTCGCCCTGCGGGCGCGGGGCGGGGGCGATCTGAGCCGCAGCGGGCCGGCTGATGGGCGGGCCGCCGATCTGGCGGGCCTGGATCTGCTCAGAGAGCACCGTGACCTCGGCCGATGGCGGGAGCGCAAACTCACGGTGCAGGGTCTCGCGGTAGCGCGCGTACTGATCGAGCGCGGCCGCACCCTGGCCGGTCTGGGCCAGCGAACGCATCAGCTGGAGTAAGCCCTGCTCGTGCCAGGGATCGAGGGCCACCAGCCGCCCGGCAGAGCGCTGCACCAGATCGTGCTCGCCGCGCCCGGCATAGTATGTGACAAGGCGGAAAAGGCTCTCGACCGCCTGACGGTGCAGGGCCTCCTGCTGCACAAGCTGCCACTCTTCAAAAGGCAGGCTGTCACGCAGAGCAAACCCGGCCAGGAAGTTGCCGCGATATAGCTCAACCGCCTGGGAC
>JAAXUL010000748.1 GCA_013336035.1 Chloroflexales bacterium | reverse complement strand
TCGTCGCCGATCGCCAGCAGGCGCTGGCGCATCTGGTAGCGCGTGGCGTTGCCGCCGCGGCCGAAGGCCTCACGATCCCCCTGCCGCTCCTCGCGCTGCTCGAGCCGTCGTCCGCGGAACATGGCGATCACCTCTTCGTGTGCCGGCTGTCCTATCGGAGCCCCTGCGAGGCTCTGGACGACGGACGACCGTAGAGCCAGCGCCGGGCGATCGTCTGTCGTCCGCCATCGCCGACGGGGCACAGGCTGCCGGATGGCAGAGCTACGGACAGGCCACCGTCGTGCGCAGGGTCTTCGCCGACGCCTTCACCGCGGCAACCTTCGGCTGGACCGTGGCGAGGGCCTGCTCGACCGGGGTCGACTCGGGCAGGCTGTAGACGGTCTGCTGGAGATCCAGCACCGTGGCGTAGAACAGGTCGGCCTTCACATCGCTGAGCCTGGCCCCCGCATTCAGCACGTCATGCCAGGCCTGGTAGACCGCCTGCTGCCCGTCCTTATACTGGCCGATGGTGGCGGTCGGGCCCAGGGCCTCGTAGCTGGACACCGCCTGCTCGAGGGTGCCGAGGGAGGAGCAGAACTCGGTCCGAGCCTCCGACGGGGTGACCGCGCATGCGGCGAGGGCGGTGCTCAGCAGCAGGGCGCACCCGACCGTGATGATCCGTCTGAGCATCAGTATCCTCCTGGGATTATGTTACGGGTGCCGCCGCAGATACTGCCAGGGCTTCCAGAGCCACAGCAGGCCGGCGGCGCCGATGGCAAACAGGATGAGCGCGTAGGGCAGGTAGCCGCCCGCCCCAAAGAAGATGGCCGCCCCCCACAGCCCGAGACACAGGGTCGTCAACAGAATGCGACTAAGCAGCTGGACAGACACGATGGCACTCCTTCGCTGACGCGATCGCCCCGATCACGATCCAGTAGAAGCCCAGCCCCAGCACGAAGCCCACCGAGGTCGACGCGGGGTTGGTCAGGAAGAAGATCCCGACCAGGATGGCCAGGATGCCCTCCACGAGCGGGAGCCACCACCGGTCGTTTCGTCCCGCTACTGCTGTCGTCGCAGCCATATCCTTACTCCTTTCCCATCTCCGTCGAGCTATTGAAGCGATGCCGTCAGACGCGAGGTGTTGTCGTAGAACTTCTGAAGCGCGGGCCGGCTCTGCCACTCGTTGAGGCGGAGCGGCCGCGAGCGCTGGATGTACATGGCGTAGATCGGATCGAAGTCGGCCACCACCCGCTTGTCGTAGACCACCAGGGTGACCTCCATGTTCAGCAACATCGAGCGGATGTCCATGTTGCTCGAGCCGATCACGCAGATGTCGTCGTCGATGCTGAAGTGCTTGGAGTGCAGCACCACCGGCGCGTTGAACAGGTAGATCTTCACCCCGGCCTGCAGCAGCTCCTCGTAGTACGAGCGCTGGGCGTGGAAGACCATAAACTGGTCGCCGATCGCCGAGGTGATCAGCGTCACCTCGACCCCGCGCTGGGCCGCGCTGGTCACCGCCTGCATCAGGGCCTCGTCAGGCACAAAGTAAGGATTGGCGATGGTGATCCGCCGGCGCGCCGCTAGGTGCTCGCCTCCCTCTCCATAACACCAGCCGGGTATGCCCTGACTATAGCGTGGCGGCAGGCCCGTGGAACGATGCGCCGGGAGCGTTCGCGAGCGATCTTGCGGGATCAAGGGGGGTGATCCCTGCGGATGGTTTCAGCCGTCCCACACATCCACCTGGATAGGCCCCTCCCGTACGCCCGGATCGTCCGCCGCTCGTCCGCTCTGCCATGGAAGAAGGATCCTGGCGGAGCGTGCATCGCGCGGCCATTGTGGGTACAAGTAGAAGTGGTAGCTACGTGGAGCCAACGATGTTCAGTGCTCACAGGAAGGAACGAACGATGATGAAACGTGGTCCAGTCGATGTGATCGTTCGGGCTATCGGAGAGCCGCGCTTCGATGGCAGTGTGCTCACGGAGCTTGAGCAGCAGGTCGCAGCCGGAACGATCCGCGTCCTCGACATCATGGTCCTTATGAAGGACCAGGACGGGCAGCGCCTGGCGTTCGACATCAAGGATCTCCAGCCTTCCCAGGCTGCGGCGCTGGGCTTCAATGCGAGCGAGTCGCACGGGCTCTTCAATCGGGAGGATGCCGACACGCTATACGAGGGGATGGTGCCCGACTCGGCTGTCGCCGCCCTGGCGATCGAGCACACCTGGGCCGTCAGCCTGGTGAACGCCATCGCCGGCACCGGGGCTGAGGTGGCCATGAATGTTCGCGTGCCCGCACCGGTTGTCGACGAGGCCTTCGCTTCGATAGCCACCAGCGCGTAAAGGAGAACGAGATGCCAGGACTGCTCAGAGGGATGGCTAAGACCGCCGCGGTGGTCGGCACGGCGACCGCCACACGAAATGTGGTGAACCGCCGTCAGGCTGATAAGAACGTGGCGGCGTACACGAGCGCGGTCGATAAGGCGTACGCCCCGCCGCCACAGCAGTACGCCCCGCCGCCGCAGCAGTACGCCCCGCCGCCACAGCAAGAGTACTATCCGCCACCGGCTGCCGCAGAAGAAGATATGATCACGCAGCTTGAGCGTCTCGGCGCGATGCGAGCCCAGGGACTCCTCTCCGACGAGGAGTTCGCCACCGCCAAGCAGCGACTACTGGCAGGCTGACGAGAGGCGCCCCCGGCAGGCGTGGTGGAACGCTCCTGCCGCGCCTGCTATCTGCCGGAGACAGCGCAATGGACGGGCATCCAGCAATCCGAGTGCTCATCGTTGATGCTCATGCCCTGATCCGCGGCGGCCTGTGCTACTACCTGCAAGCCGAGGAGGACATCGTCGTCGTCGGCGAGGCCGTGAGCGGGCCGGAGGCACTGGATGTCGTGGGCGATCTGGAGCCTGACGTGGCCCTCGTGCACGTGGTCGCTCCCGAGCTCGAGGGCCTCACAACCACCCAGCAGCTCCGCCAGCGGAGCCCGCGGACCCGCGTGCTGGCGCTGGGCAGTAGCTCCGACGGCGAGGTGGTGCAGCGCGCGCTGCGGGCCGGCGCGATCGGCTACCTACAGGCCGAGATGGGCAGCGCGGAGCTGGCCACGGCCATCCGGCAGGCCCACGCCGGCCATGCCGTGCTGGCGCCGGCCCTGGCCCAGGCGATGGTCGTCGGCCACAGTCAGCCGCCCAGGCTCGGCGCGAACCTGTCGGCCCGCGAGCTCGAGGTGCTGCGCCTGATGGTAAGCGGCCGGAGCAACGAGCACATCGCGGCCCATCTCGCGATCAGCCGCAACACCGTGCGCCACCACGTCCACAACATCCTCACCAAGCTCGGCGCGGTCAACCGGACCGAGGCCGTGGGCATGGCGGTGCTCCACAGGCTGGTATCGTAAGGAGGCGAGGGCGTGCGTGCTGCACGCCCTCGCCTCCTTACGCCTCCGCTGCGCTCAATCGGTGGTCCCCTCGGCCGGCTTCGTGCGCGCCTCGATCTTGGGCGTCTCGAGAGTCGGGGCGGTCACGCCAATCTGCCGCGCCCGCAGAGCCAGGAAGAAGCGCTCGACCTCCTTCTGCGCGGGCTCGCGCCCGCCCAGCCCGAAGGCCAGGGCGAAGGCGACGGCGATGGCGCCCAGCAGCAGGCCGAAGGCCAGGTTCACGATCTCGTTGGCCAGCCCCATCTGGCGCAGGGCCATCGCCGCCGCCAGGGCCAGGATCGAGACGCGGGCCGTCAGGGCCAGCAGCGGGGCCTGCGTGATGTTGCTCGCCGCAATCGCGCGGGCGGCCATGTCCGCCAGGACCAGGCCGAGGCCGAAGAGGATTAGCCCCAGGATGATCCGGCCGGCCAGGATGGTAAACTCGGCGAGCAGGCCGGCGACCAGGGTCAGGCCGAGCAGACCCAGGGCGGCCGTGCTGGCGAAGAGGATAACCCCGACGAGAATGATCGTCCCGACCACATCGGCGGGCGTGCGCGGCCGCTGATAGATGCCGGCAGCCCTGCCGACTTCGGGCGGAGCCGCATCGGCGGGCGTGCGCGGCCGCTGATAGATGCCGGCACCCCTGCGGCCTTCGGGCGGAGCCGCCGCGGTCGGGGTCCAGAGATGGAGCTGCTGCATCCAGCTGTTGAAGCCGACCCGGGTGAGCAGCTCGGTCGCCAGCTGGGCCACCACCCGGCCCACCACGAACGAGACGCCGATCAGGGCCGCGGCCGCGAAGATGAGCGGGACGGACCCGAGGAAGATGGCGAGCATGGCGCTGGCCGGCGCCGTGATCGCGGGCACCCCGAGCGCGTTCAGGGACGCGATCGCGACCGGGACCAGCACGAGGAGGTAGACGACCCAGCCGAGCAGCCCGGAGAGGCCCTTATCCCCGATCACCCGCGCCAGGCCCACGCGCTCGCTCAGCCGGTCGGCGCCGAGTCCGCTGGTAACCATCACGGTGATGCGCCGGATGAAGCGGGCGGCGAACCAGCCGAGCACGAGGATGACCGCGGCCACGAGCAGGTTGGGCAGGAAGAGCAG
>JAAXUL010001542.1 GCA_013336035.1 Chloroflexales bacterium | reverse complement strand
TTACGCTAGTCAATACTCTGTAATGCGCGTTTGGATCGAGCAGCCAGGGCGCTACGTCATTCCTCACGGCCTGCGTCCTATTTCGAGGTAGAGGTAGCGACGTCCAGGGGCGCGATTGTCGCCATCCTGACACAGATGCCAGCCGATATTCGCCCGCGCCTCCCAGCAGATCCTGCACGTCCGACAGCTTGCGCGTGATACGTAGTTCTCCTGATTGTCCGCCGTGTCTCGCTCTGCTACAATGCTCTGGCACACGAAGGCTGGATGAAGATAGTACTGTCACCACTCGCGGAGCGCCCGTGCTGGCAGCCGGAGCAGCGCCTTGGAGCAGCTGACGGCGATGCTACAGGATCGCCCTTTCCTGCTCGTGCTCGACAACTTTGAGCACTTGACCGAGGGCGCCGATCGCCTGGCGGCGCTCCTCGAGCGCGCACCACGCGTGATACTGGTTCACGTCGCGTGAGCGGCTGAGCCTCTAGGCCGAGGACCTTTTCGAGCTGCATGGCCCGCCCCGCGGATGGCGCCACCGCGCGGGCAGGCGAGTCTGCCGCCCTGCACCTGTTTGCTGGTTGCGCCAACCGGATGAACAAAAGCTTTGCGGCCTCTGATGCGCAGGTCACGCATGAAGCCTGGTTACCCCCGTTTGCTCATCGCTATGCTCGTGACCATCTTGCCTATCCTGTTCGTCAGCGCGCTCCTCTCGCCGACGCAGGCGCGGGTATCGTCTCAGCCCGCCCGTACGCCGGCTCGTATCGCGCGCACGCTGCCACGCCAGGCCCCCCGCAGTTTTCTGACGGTGCAGAGCGCCGCGCCCGCCTCGCCGACCACTTCACGGTCTACACCTACGACCGCCGCGGACGCGGCGAGAGCGGCGACACGCAGCCCTACGCCGGCGAACGCGAGGTCGAAGACCTCGCCGCCGTCATCGGTGCGGCGGGCGGGCAGGCATTTGTGTACGGGATCTCGGTCGGCGCGGCCCTGGCCCTGCACGCCGCAGCTGCCCTCGGCCCGGCGCTGATCCCGCGCCTGGCGCTGTGCGAGCCGCCATACTCGGTGGGTGCAGAGGAGCGCGAGGCCTTCCGCAAAGAGCAGCAGCACATCGGCGAGCTGTTGGCGGCCGGCCAGCCGGGTGAGGCGGCCGCCACCTTCCTGAGCGAGATCATGCCACCGCCAATGCTCGATGAGCTGCGCGCTTCGCCGGACTGGACCCTGCTGGAGGCGCACGCGCCGACGCTGGCCTACGACTACACCATCCTTGGCGATGGCGGCCATCGCCCAAGCGGTTGACGTGCCGGTGCTGCTCCTCGTCGGCGAAGAAAGTGCCAATTACAAGCACACCGCAGTCGAGGCACTTGTGCGCGCCCTGCCCCGTGGCGAGCTGGTGACGACCGCGGGTGCGGGCTTCGAGCCGACCGATGATCTGATCGGGAGCCTGGTGCAGTTTTTCGCCGCGTAAAGCTCCGAGAACCATGCTATGGATAGCTTGTTCGCAAGGTTGGTATTACTCCTGGCGACCCCAGCGGCGCATTGTCGGTCGACGGTAAGCAGGGCTCCACTCACGAGATTGGGCTCACTGTCACGGCAGTAACCGCTATCGCTCAGCTACAACTACATGCGAGGCAGTGCTCGAGAATGCGCGCTATGCAGCCTCAGAACGCTGAGGCGGCATAGCGCGCATTCCATACCGTGCCAAGGCCGGCGCACCCTCGCACAGCAATCTGGCGATGGCCTCGTTAATCCGATGGTGCG
>JAAXUL010001541.1 GCA_013336035.1 Chloroflexales bacterium | reverse complement strand
GCCCGACCCATCGGCCGATCCGTTCGAGGAGAGCACCGATCAGAGCGGGCACCTGCTGGTGGCGCTTATGGTGCTGGCCCTGCTGGTGGCGCTGCTGCTGGTCAACCAGCTGGTCTGAGGAAGGCCCTATGCACCTGCTCAACACCGCCACCCTTGCCCGCAACCTGCGCCGCACGCCCCCGCGGCAGCCTGTGCGGCCCTGCCCCACCCCTTGCTGTAGCTGCCCGGCCGGCGCGCGTCACTGACGCGCTACGCCGCGCCGGGTTCCCGCAGCGCCCCTCCCGCGCGCACCTTCCGTTGGACCAATCGCGCCCGAGCCACACCAGCGTGGAGGCATCCGCGCGTGTGCCGCCGGGCAGCCAGGAGCTGGCCGATGACCACCCTCACCCCAGCGTATGCGGAGACCATTGTCGCCTGGCGGCAGGAGGCCGAGGTGCAGCTGCGCGCCGAGTGGATCGGCCTGGCCGGCCGCTTCACGCTCAAGCCCGGCGTCAATCGCTTCGGCAGCGACCCGCGCAACGACCTGGTGCTGCCCGCCGGCGCGGCCCCGGCCCACGTCGGCGCGTTCAGCCACTGCGCCGGCCAGGTGCTGATGGCCTTGGCGCCCGGCGAGCGCGATGTGCGCGTCAACGGGGTGCCCGCCGCCTCGATGACCCTCTTGCGCTCGGACGCCGCAGGCCCGCCGGATCTGGTGGCGCTCAAGGCCCTGACTCTCTTCGTCATCCAGCGCGGGGCGCGCACGCTCATTCGGGTCCGCGACGCCAACAGCCCGGCGCTCGCGCGCTTTGGCGGGCGGCGCTGGTTTCCCGTGGACGAGGCCTTCCTGGTCGAGGCCACGTTTGTACCCTACGATCCACCGAAGGTCCTGGCAATCACCAATGTCCTTGGCGACACGAGCGAACAGACCAGCCCCGGCGCCGTGGTCTTTTCGCTTGGGGGGCAGGAGCACCGGCTCGACGTCACCGGCTGGCGCGACGGCGGGCTGGCGCTGCACTTTCGCGACCAGACCAGCGGTGAGCTGACCTATGGCGGCGGGCGCGGCCTGATCACCGCACCGCCGGAGGGCGGCATGGTAACCCTCGACTTTAACCAGGCCGTCAACCTGCCCTGCGCCTTCACGGCCTTCGCCACCTGCCCCCTGCCGCCCGCCCAGAACCAGCTGGCCGTGCGCATTGAGGCCGGCGAGCGCCGCCACGATCTGCCGTAGGCAGCGGAGCGAGTCGATGGGACGCTACCTGATCCGCCGCCTGCTGGCGATCATCCCGACCCTGCTGGCGATGACCCTGATCACCTTTGTGGTGATGCACACCATCCCCGGCAGCCCCTTCGACCCATCGGCCTTCGGCGGGGTCGGCATCCCGCCCGAGGTGATCGCCCAGATCGAGGCCCGCTACGGCCTCGACCGGCCCCTGCCCGAGCAGTACCTGCGCTTTGTCGCCAACGCCCTGCGCGGCGACTTCGGCGTGTCATTTGCCTACAAGTCGCGCACCGTCAACGAGCTGCTTGGCGAGACCTTCCCCGTCTCGCTCCAGCTGGGGCTGATGGCCTTTGTCTTTGCCCTGGGCCTGGGCGTGCCGCTGGGCGTGCTGGCCGCGGCCCGCCGCAACAGCCTGGTCGATCGCGCGGTCACGCTGGTCGGGATGCTCGGGATCGCGCTGCCAAACTTCGTGGTCAGCGTGCTCCTGATCCTGGTCTGCTCGC
>JAAXUL010001540.1 GCA_013336035.1 Chloroflexales bacterium | reverse complement strand
AGACGGCGGCCATGCTTACGACCTTCAACGAGGTCGATATGAGCGCCGTGATGGAGCTGCGCAAGCGCCGCAAGGACAGCTTCAAAGAGCGCTTCGGGGTCGGCCTGGGCTTTATGTCGTTCTTCGCCAAGGCCGTGGTGGGCGCCCTGAAGGCCTACCCGATGGTCAACGCCGAGATCCAGGGTGACGAGGTGGTGCTCAAGCACTACTATGACATCGGGGTGGCGGTGGGCGTCGAGGAGGGCCTGGTCGTGCCGGTGGTGCGCGACGCCGACCGCAAGGGCTTCGCCCAGCTTGAGCAGGAGATCGGCGACCTGGCGAAGAAGGCCCGCGACGGTACGCTCGGCCTGGCCGAGCTCCAGGGCGGCACCTTCACGATCACCAACGGCGGCGTCTATGGCTCGCTGATGTCCACGCCCATCCTCAACGCGCCCCAGGTCGGCATCCTCGGCATGCATAAGATCGAGGAGCGGCCCGTGGTCGTTGCTGGCCAGATCGTCGCCCGCCCGATGATGTACCTTGCCCTCAGCTACGACCACCGCCTGATCGATGGCGGCACCGCCGTGCGCTTCCTGGTGCGCGTCAAAGAGCTGATCGAGGATCCCGAGGCCCTGCTGCTCGAGGCGTAGGTAAGAAACAGCACCGGGGGAGCCTGGCTCCCCCGGTGCTGATCTCGGCGCGCGAGCGCCTTACTGCGCGTAGCGCCACTGGTAGTAGTGCTGGCCGACGTTGCCCATCTCGACCTTGAAGGGGTCGGCGTTGGCGGGGTTGTAGGTCAGCACACGGCGCTCGAAGACCTGGAAGAGCACCGGGACCTCTCTGCCGCCGACCTTGGCCTTGACCCAGTAGGCGCCGGTGACGGGCAGGCCGAAGACGTACAGCGGGTCGTAGACCTTGTCGACGTAGGTCGTCTGGCCGTCGGCCACCAGCCCGCGCTGGTTCATGAAGTCCACGAAGACCTTGGCGACGCCGTGGCCGTTCTCGCCACGCACCAGGACCGTGTTCGGGTCGCTGGCGTAGTCGGTGAAGCCGGTGACCGAGCCGTTGGTGTTGAGGAAGCCGGTGGCGGGCCGGCCGATGTCGTTCGGGTTCACGCTGCCCGGGCTCTGGTAGATCGGCAGCAGATCGGCGTAGGTCGGGAAGTTGCCGGGGTCGCCGATGGCGCTGATACGGGCCGGGCCCTTCTGCTCGAAGCGGCTGTTGCCGAGCTGCATGCGGCCGGTCATCATCTCGATCGGCAGCAGGCCGTTGGTGACATACCACACGCTGTTCGGGTCGGCCGTCGGATCATTGATCTCCATGCGGCTCTTGTCGAAGTACTGGACGGTGCGCTTGCCGTCAACGCCCTCGATGTAGGTCTCGCGCAGGCTCTCGGTGTTCGGCGCGGGGCCCCAGGTCCACGAGCGGTCGACGATCCCCTGCGTGACGGGCCAGTCCTGGCGCGTCCAGACCCGGTTGAAGGCGGCGTTGCTGATCGACGGCGCCGCGAAGAGCGGCTGGCCGACCATAATGACCGAGGTAAGCACGGCGACGGCGCCGGCGATAATGCCCTTTTTCATGATCTGCCTCCTGTGAGGAGTGTTGCTACCAGCCACGCCCTCATGGTAGCGCGGCGGTACACGGATTACGATAATAGGGCGATCATATAGCGCTGACGGCCCGGCTACGGGTGTGACCGTAACGTGTGGATCATTCATGGGGGACTGGAAAAGTGGTGGTGTTGAGCGCCAAGGCGGGTTCGGTGATAATTG
>JAAXUL010001539.1 GCA_013336035.1 Chloroflexales bacterium | reverse complement strand
TCTCGGCGCGTCGACCAACTGCCCGCCGCACGTCACCGCGATCGCGCGCCACATGGGCGTCGAGCTCGAGTGCTGTCAGTCGGCTTCGCCTCAAATATGCCGCTCGTTTCTCACTCCTCAGATCCCGGATTGAGCGATCGATGATCTCGCGAACCTCCTCCTCGGTGCTGCGGCCGTGCTGCTGCGCCCGCGCCTTGAGCCGCCGCTTGACGTCGTCTTCCAGATTGCGAACCAAGAGCTGCGCCATCGCCACCTCCCTATCTGATATCATGATATCGTAAGGTGGCAGGGCTACACAACGGTGTAGCTTGGTAGTCGTGCAGGAGGCCCGGCCTGGCGCCACTTCAGCCCTGCAGCAGGCACGCTACCCCTCGTCCCTGTCGGGGGTCGCACCGGTCGAGTGCGTGCGGGACCGCCGAAGTCCCTCACCCGCAAGTGGCCTGCTGGCGGGCGATCTTCAGGACCTCGTCCATCGACCGGCTGCTGACGCCACTCGCTATGCCGTCGGTAACGAGCCGCTGAAGCTCAGCCAGCCCTTGTAGGGCGATTATCGCGCTAAGAGTCCGTCCGAAGACTTCATGAGGGATTGCAGAGCTTTCTCAGCATGAGGCGGATGGAGGCGAGCACGAGGAAGCCGAGCGCATTGCGGTTGAGGTTCTCCCAGTCCTTGGCGAGCCTTCGGCAGCGGTTGAGCCAGGCGATGGAGCGCTCGACGATCCAGCGCTTGGGCAGCACGACGAAGCCCTTCTTTCGGTCGGAGCGCTTGACGATCTCGGTCTCGAGCCGGGGCTGGATCCCGGCCAGCGCGCCACGGAAGACCGGCCCGTCATAGGCGCCGTCGGCGAACAGCTTCCGCAGGAACGGGAACAGACCGAACAACGTGGCCAACAGCGCGATGCCGCCGTCGCGGTCCTGGACGTCGGCCGCGGTGACCAAGCCGCGCAGCAGCAGGCCCTGGGTGTCGACCAGGACGTGGCGCTTCTTGCCCTTGATCAGCTTGCCCGCATCGAAGCCGCGCGGGTCGATGCGCGCCCCCCTTTTTCCGCGCTCTTCACGCTCTGGCTGTCGATGATGCAGGCGGTAGGACTCGCCTCGCGTTCGGCTTTCTCGCGACACTGGACGTAGAGCGCATGATGAATGCGCCCGAGCGTGCCGTCCCAGCTCCACAGGCTGAAATAGTCGTGCACGGTGCTGCGCGGCGGCAGGTCCTTGGGCAGCGCCCGCCACTGGCAGCCGGTGCTCAGGATGTACATCAGCCCGTTGACCACCTGGCGCAGATCGACCGTTCGCTTGCCACCGCCGGTCTTACCCGGCGGGATCAGCGGCCCGACCAGCGCCCATTCCTCATCCGTGAGGTCGCTCGGATAACGCAGTTTGTCGCGGCTGTAGCGCGGGCGGTTCTCGGCGGTCCACATCGGGCACCTCGCGAAGATGATCGTACCCGCAGGGAATCACATCCGATTCCGACCCTTCAAGACCCCGCCGCAACCAACCGACTCGGTCGACTGACGAAGTCTCCGGACGGACACTGAGGCTCATGGATTTGCCGGTCCAGGCTTACTTCACCTCGAGCACAGGTGCTTTGGAAGCAGCGCCAGTCAACTCTGGCACCTTCTGCCGGATCGGTTCGAAGGGGCCGTACTTGTGCTGGTCGGGCGTGCCCAGCAGGTAGGGCGGGAAGGCCGCGTCCACCGGCTTGTTCCAGCGCGCCGGGAAGTCGGCTTCCAGGTTGGCCCGCACCGCGCGCGGCTG
>JAAXUL010000747.1:499-4503 GCA_013336035.1 Chloroflexales bacterium | reverse complement strand
TGCTCGCAGGTGGCGAACAGCTCCTCCGGCGCGCCGCCCAGCTCGGTCTTGATGATCGCGTAGGCCTCCTGGTAGGAGAAGGGCGTCACGGTGCTCTGGAGCTTGTCGAGCTCTTCGCGCCACTCCTCGGGCAGGAGCGCGCCCTGGCTCGAGACGAGCTGGCCGAGCTTGACGTACATCGGGCCGAGCTGCTCGAGCATGAGCCGCACCTTCTGCGGGGCTGTGAGCCGGTCTAGCTCGTTCTCCCGGCCGGTGATGAAACGGGCGGCGCGGGCACGGAACGCCTGGAGCGAGGTGTTGCCGAGGGCGATCTCCATGCCGTACTGTATGGCGGTGTCGTAGAGCTGCTGGAGCCGCAGATTGTCGATAATCCGGCTGCGCTGGCCGCTGGGCAGGCGCTCGATCAGCCGCCAGATCGTCTGGCGCCGATCGCCCGGGTCCAGGTTGGGCCGGTCGAAGCCGAGCAGCGCGTCGGTCACGGTCATGACCAGGCCGACGCTCAGGGCGTCGATCACCAGCCAGAGCAACCTGCTCACCACCCAGTCGGAGCGCACGACCCAGGCCGTGGTGAGAAAGACGACCAGGTTGATCAGCAGCACCCAGAGGGCGACGTTCCAGATCACCAGCTGGCCGGTCAGCAGGAGCAGGGCCGGCTTCAACATCCGGCTGAGCAGGCTCAGGGTCAGCCCGATGCCCAGGTAGGTCCAGGGCGTGGCCTCGGGGATGCTGATGCCCGGCAGGAGCGGGAAGAGCAGGGCCACGACGAGGGTATGGATCAGTAGCTCAAGGGCGAAGCGGCGCATAGCAGCACACTCTCCTTTCGAGACAGCGGAGTGAATGCTCTACGTTTGCATTCTGCATTCTGCATTTGGTGGCACTATGGCTTGCTGCGCGCCTCACGATCGCTCACCGTCGAGGCGCCGGCGGGCGCCTTGCCCTCACGAGGCTCCGGTGTACGGTGATGATCGTCAGGTCACTCCCTGGCGTTGCGCCGGCTCACGCGTCGCGCGCGGCCGCTCCGCGGTGATCGCTGGGGGCTGGCCACGCCGCACGCGCTGCCCACCTTCTCCCGGCTGCCCCCATGGTTGAGGAAGGCCCGGCGCGGCGCAAGCTCCGCTGGGGCTATACCCATCCTATCTCACCAGACCGCCGCCCCCTCAGCGGAGTGGCCCGCCACGGCGTGATCCTCTGTGGCCATAGGCAAACGATCCGCCTGAAGGGTGCGCCGGCCGCCCCGATCGTGCAGACTATTCTCCTACAGCGGTCGCAGCCCCGCCGCGGCGGCGCGTCGTCGCCGCCTCAGAAGGTTGGCTGCGCCGGCTGGCGCTGGACGGCTTTGGGCCAGGCATATTGTCACGGAGCCAACTATGGAGCAGCGATTGGTCGCCCCTGGAGAGGCGGCCCGCGCGCGGCTCAGGACCCCGCGGGCCGCGGCGGTCGCCGGGATCCTCTTCGCGGTCTTGCTGGGCACCAGCCTGGTGCTGATCAGGCTGGCCATCCCGGCGGACCCGCGCGAGGGCGGGGCCTGGATCGCGCAGCATAGGGGCAAGGTCGCGCTCGGGCTGAACCTGGTGCCGTTCGCCGGCATCGCCTTCCTCTGGTTCATGGGCGTGCTGCGCGACCGGATCGGGGCCCTCGAGGACCGCTTCTTCGCCACGGTCTTTCTTGGCAGCGGGCTGCTCTTCCTCGCCCTGCTCTTCGTCTCGGCGGCCCTGGCCGGCGGCCTGCTCGCCACCTTCGCGGCCGCGCCCGTCGACACGCCGGAGCAGGTGCTCTTTACCTACGGGCGGACGACGATGTACGGCATCGCTAACGTGTACGCCATGAAGATGGCGGGCGTGTTCATGATCTCTACCGCCACTATCGCCGTCCGCACCGAGATCATGCCGCGCTGGATGGTAGTGCTCAGCTACGCTCTGGCCCTCTTCCTACTCCTGAGCATTGGCTTTGTCCCCTGGGCGATCTTGCTCTTTCCCGGCTGGGTGCTGCTGACCAGCCTCTACATCTTGATCCAGAACTACCGCGGCTGACAACCCAGGCGGATTGCTGGAGCATAGTCCATCCGGCGAATCGCCGCTGCGCCCCCCGGACCTACCCCAAATGGGCTGTTCGCATCGTGCGAAGGAGCTGCGCTTCAACTATAACGCTGCTACACGGATGATCAGCTAGGCAAGCGACTGAACGCTCATGAACAGTGAGGGACAGATCGAGCAGGGCGGTGACGGGCGGCCGCTCACCGCTATGGCGCTGCTTTCCCAAGGCCAGGGCGACCGCTTCGACCGCCGGGTCGAGTTCTTCTCGGCGATCGTCCTGTCGCTGGCGACTGTGCTCACCGCCTGGTGCGGCTACCAGGCGGCGCGCTGGAGCGGCGAGCAGGCGCGCGCCTACAGTCAGGCGGGCGCCGCGCGCGTTCAGGCGGCGCAGCAGACCAATCAGGTGCTGCTGCGCGGCAGCATCCAGGTTGGCCTGTTCACCGAGTATATGACGGCGCGATTCCAGGGCAACGAGGCGCTGGCCAGCTTCTATTATGAGCGCTTCCCGCCGGAGCTGCGCGTCGCCGCCGACGCCTGGCTCGCGAGCAACCCGCTGGAGGATCCGGGCGCGCCGCGCTCACCCTTTGATATGCCCGAGTACCACCTCGCCCAGCAAGATGAGGCGCTCGCGCTCGAGCAGGCCGCGTCACAGAAGGCCACCCAGGCGGACGAGGCCAACGAGCAGGCAGACCGCTACGTGCTGCTCACCGTCCTCTTCGCGACGGTGCTCTTCTTCGGCGGGATCAGCGGCAAGTTCCAGTGGCGCCTGATCGACCTGGCCATGCTGGTCCTAAGCATCGGCGTCCTCCTGAGCGGCCTGCTGCTCCTGCTGTTCTTGCCCGTGCGCTAGGGAGGAGTTTGGGGAGGGATGTGTAGGAATATGGAGAGAGCCAATGAGATCGCTTAATCGCGTCGAGCTCATGAAGCAGCAGCTCGATTCCGCCCTACAGTCCGTAGAGGATCCGTCGTCCGAGCAGGCCGCCGCGCTGGTGGCCTCCACGCCGCCGACCGCTCCTGCGCCCGATCTGCTCCGCACCGCGATGCGCCTGGTCGTCGGCACGCTCCTGCTCACGGTCGATAGCCTGGCGCAGCGTGCGCCGATCTGGGAGCGGCTGGCAACGCAGGGCGAGGCCGCTGTCTTACCCACGGCAGATGGCGCGCAAGAGCTGCTGACCGCGCCGGAGCCCGCCGCCGAGGCCGCCGGCGGACTACCGCCGGCGCCGGTCGCGCCCACCGACAATCAGCTCACCCTGGCACTTATCGGGTGGGCGGCCGCCATCCCCGAGCAGCTGCGGCCCGACGCAGACCCGCGCTCGCTCCTGATGGTAGCCAGAGCCCATCTCGAGGCGACCATGGCGGCGGTGACGCGCGGCTCTCTGGTCATGGCCTCAGGCGGCCGGCTCGGGCCGCCGACCATGCTCGACGATCCGGATCTCCGCCGCTGGATCGGCCTTGGGCAGAGCGAGGCGCAGCGCAGCCGAGAGCTGGCCAGCGTCGCCATCGTTTCGCTGGTGGAAGAGGCCGTCAACTACCTGGCCAGCGAGCCGGCCGTCCAGCAGATCGTGCAAGAGCAGGGCACCACCCTGGCCAGTGATGTCCTCGGCGAGGTGCGCGAGTACTCGGTGAGCGGCGACACCTTCGTTGATGGGCTGGTCCGCCGGCTCTTGCGCCGCCGACCCCGGCCGAGCAAGCCTGGGGAAGCTCCTGTCCCGCCGACCCCCGCTCCGGCGCTGGGAGAAGGGTAAGGCAGGTCGCATATGGCAGTAGCACACAGACATCCCGCCCGATCAGGGGAGGCGAGCCCAGCTTCACTGAGCGGCGCGCCCGCGGGCTTCGTGAGCCGCCTGCTCGCCCTGCTCATCGACGCCGCCCTGCTCGCGGGCCTGCTGCTCGTCGGCGGGGTGATCTGGTATGCGCTGCTCTATGTCATGCCGCGAGGCCTATCAAACCTCGTTCCGTCAGGCCTGCGGG
>JAAXUL010000747.1:0-489 GCA_013336035.1 Chloroflexales bacterium | reverse complement strand
GCAGGTCGCATATGGCAGAGGAATCACCATACGTTCTCCCTCCTGACCTTTAACTGCTTCGGCGGGCTGGCGTGGCGCCCGCGCTGACCCTGGCACGTGAGCTAGGCCGCGCCCCGCCGACCATCGTCTGTCTGCAGGAGGTGCAGGCCCATGCCGCCCGGCGCCTGATGATGGGGGCCTGCCGGCGCTACTCCGCCCTTGCATACGCGCCCGCTCTGCGGGCGCCGCCGAGTTAGTCACCAGCCATGCCGATCGTCTTTGTACACGGCGTCGCGGCCCGCGACGGCCAATCGGACACCGCCCTCTGGGCGGAGATCGCCGCCTATCTGCGGCGCTACATCGCCCCAGCCCTTTCCGCGGACCCCAACGGCGTGCCGATCCGCAAGATCTACTGGGGCGACCTGGGCGTGCGCCTGGCCTGGGGTGGCGCGAGCCTGCCCGGCGCCGCGCATCTGGCCGCGGCCGGGCGCCAGGTGCGCCCGCTGCTCG
>JAAXUL010000746.1 GCA_013336035.1 Chloroflexales bacterium | reverse complement strand
CGCATCGATCCAACCGCCAAAATAGGCGGCTATCGCGCCAATCGATGTGGCGATCACTACGGTGATGATGGCTGCCAACAAACCCAACACAAATTCATTGCTGCCCTGGCCCTCTGTGCTTGCCCCGGGCCGTCGCTACGTGGCAGCGCCTATTCCAGTGGGGCGCCGGCGGCCAGCCAGCGCGCGATCACCGCGCGCTCATCATCGGTCATACCAGTCCTGTTACCGAGCGGCATCGCCTTCACCTCGACCACCTGCAGCTTGATCTTATCCGCGTAGGCCTTGATCTGCTCCGGCGAGGTCAGCACCAGCCCGCGGGGGGGCGCCGTGAAGAGCGGATCTGTCGGCTGGGCCGAGTGGCAGGCCACGCAGCGCCGGTCGATGATCCGCTGCACCTCGGCGAAGCTGACCGGCCCCACCGCCGCGGCCGTCGCCCCCCACGGGCGCGCCATCAGGGCCCAGGCCAGCGCCGCCCCCAGCAGCCCGACGGCGAAGGTCGCCGGCAGCCAGCCCCGCCGGGTGAAGCGCATATTCATGCCGTGTCGCACCAGGGCGCTCGCCACCATCAGCACCGTCAGGATGAGCCAGTTCAGCTGGCTCGCGTAGGTGCCCGGGTAGTGGTTGCTGATCATGATGAAGATGACCGGGAAGGTCATGTAGTTATTATGGATCGAGCGCAGCTTGGCCCGCTGCGAGAGGGCCGGGTCTTGCGGCTGCCCCGCGCGCGTGGCGGCGACCAGGCCGCGCTGCGAGGGCACGATGTAGAGCCAGACGTTGCCGGTCATCAGGGTGCCGAGCAGGGCCCCGACGTGAATATAGGCCGCCCGCCCGCTGAGCACCTGGGCGAGGCCGTAGGTGAGGCCCACCAGCAGGGCCAGCGAGACGGCCGAGGCCACGGGCGGCCGCCTGCCCAGGGGCGATCGCCAGAGCAGGTCATACACGAGCCAGCCGCCCACCAGGGTGGCCACGCCAACGGCCACCGCCACGCCAGGGCTGATCCGGGCAACCTGCGGGTCGATCATATAGGCCGCGCCGCCCATATAGTAGACAAGGATGAGCAGGCTAACGCCCGAGACCCAGGTGGTCAGGTTCTGAAACATGAACCAGTGCAGCGGGCTGGGCACCTTGCCTGGCGGGAGCAAGGTCTTCTCGACCTCGTAGAAGGCACCGCTATGGAGCAGCCAGGTCTTGCCGAAGGATTGGGGGTAGCGCGTGTCTTCCTTCGTCAGGACGCGGTCGAGCCAGTTGAAAAGCAGCGAGTTGCCGATCCACATAATCCCGGCGATCACGTGGGTCCAGCGCACAAGCAGATCCAGGATCTCGCGGACCGGAGTGTCCATGGCCGTGTCGGTCTTTACTAGCCGCCCAGTAGGCGGAAGGAGCCTGCGCACACGGCAGGGCAGCGTACCGCATTGCCTTCTAGCGGGGGGTAGCGGCCAGCGGGTAGAGCCTGCCCCCACGCCAGAGGCCCGTGATCTCGACGGGGCCGAAGGCAGCGCGGCCATCGGCGCTGGCGTGCAGCGCGGCGATGAGGGTCGGGTCACGGGGGAGGGCGGCGAGCTTGACCTGGAGGGCGCGCTCATCGGGGATGCCGCCCTCGCCAATGCGCTCGATCAGCAGGGCGGTGCCTGAGCTGGCGAGCAGATGGCCGCGCAGGCGCACGGGCAGGCCCTCGTACATGTCGCTATTGCCCAGGAGCAGGGGGATGGTCAGGTCGCGAGCGTCCAGGGGCTTGAGCACAGGCTCGTCGATCGTGTAGGCGTACTGCCCGGCGAGCCCGTACTGGCCAGGCCCGACCAGGCTCCCGCTGAGCTCGACCACCATCGAGCGGGCCTCGCCCCCCCGGACACGGCGCGCTTCGGCGGGCAGGCCGGCTGGCCAGCCCAGCCAGATCCCCTGGTCGTCGAGCGGGCTCATCGCCCCGTCCGCGCCGATGCGCAGCTCATCGACCAGGGCCGCGCCATCCCCGGTGACGTAGAGCATGCCGATCGTACTGACAGGGCCCGCCGTAGGGGCGGCGAGGATCTCGCCGACCATGGGGAGGGTAGGGGCCGGGGGCGGCGTCGAGGCGACGGCCGGCTGCCTGCCACAGGCGGCCAGCAGAATCACAAGTACAAAAGGGAGCAATCGTCGCATGGCTGACATTGTAGCATGCCCAGGAGATCAGCTTACGCTCAGCTGCCTGGCGCACCTCGCCCCGCCCCACGCGCGTCATAAATACGGCGGATGCGAAGAATTGAAAGGACCAGAGAGCCCCATGATAGGTTTTGACAGTAGATTTGCGGCTTCTGGAAGAACACCGGTGTTACAATCGGTCGTGATGCAGGCCCTTGCGCATACGCTCACGATGGGGGAAGGATAAACGGAGAAAATGGGCACGAAGAACTCGCGTCTCCAGGGCTTCTACCAGCTCAACCCGTTCGAGCGGCTCCAGATGGTCAAGTCGTTTGACGGGCTCTGCGACGAGGACCTGCGGGTCCTCCACGGAGGCCAGGGCATACTCAGCGTCGAGCGTGCCGATAAAATGATCGAGAACGTGGTTGGGACATACAACCTGCCACTTGGGATTGCGACCAACTTTCGGGTCAATGGGCGCGACCATCTGATCCCGATGGTCGTCGAAGAGCCATCAATCGTGGCCGGCGCCAGCTACGCGGCGAAGATGATCCGCGAGGGCGGCGGCTTCGAGACAAGCAGCACCGACCCGCTGATGATAGGCCAGGTGCAGATCGTTGGCGTGACGGCGCCTCGCAGCGCCCGCCACGACATCCTGAGCCGCCGAGACGAAATCCTGCGCATCGCCAACGCCCAGAGCCGCTCGCTGGTAACCCTTGGCGGGGGCGCCCGCGATATCGAGGTCAACCTCCACCCGTCCAGCCCGATGGGCCCGATGCTGGTGGTGCACCTGATCGTCGACTGCCGCGACGCCATGGGCGCCAACGCGATCAACTCGATGTGCGAGGCCGTGGCGCCCCTGCTCGAGCAGATCACCCACGGCCGGGTCTACCTGCGCATCCTCTCGAACCTCAGCGACCGCCGGCTCTCGCGGGCGCGCTGCGTGGTGCCGACAAAGGCCCTCGAGCGCGACGGCCTGGCGGGCGAGGATGTGGCCGAGGGCATTATGTGGGCCTACGCCTTCGCCGCGGTAGACCCCTACCGCGCTACGACCCACAACAAGGGCATCCTCAACGGCATCGACCCGGTGATCGTCGCCACGGGCAACGACTGGCGCGCGATCGAGGCCGGCGCCCACGCCTACGCCGCCCGCGACGGCCAGTACACCTCGCTCAGCGTCTGGGAGCGTGACGAGCAGGGCAACCTGGTGGGCACCCTCGAGATGCCCATCGCGGTCGGGATCGTCGGCGGGGCCACCAAGGTGCACCCGACCGCCCAGACGGCGCTCAAGCTGCTCGATGTGAAGACAGCCAGCGAGCTAGGCGAGATCGCGGTGTGCGCGGGCCTGGCCAGCAACCTGGCGGCGATGCGCGCCCTGGCCTGCGAGGGCATCAACCAGGGCCATATGGGCCTGCACGCGCGCCAGATCGCCATGGCTGCCGGGGCCCACGGCCACCTCGTCGACGAGATTGCCCGCCGTATGGTCGAGGAGCGCAATATTAAGCCCGCCCGCGCCGAGGAGCTTGTCGCCGAGCTGCGCGTGGAAGGTGACGATAGATTCAGAGACGAAGGTCGAACGCCGAAGGCCGCCGACGGCCCTCATGCTGCCACAGCTTTCAGCGTTCGCCCTTCGTCTTTTGTTTTGTGGTGTGGATCTTAGAAAGGTAGATCGATGATGCGTCCCACCCGCCCCGTAGGCGTAGTCGGTTACGGGGCCTACATCCCCCGCTACCGGATCGCGGCGAAAGAGATCGCCCGCATCTGGACTGATGGCCAGGGTGGCGTGCCCGTCGACTCGAAGAGCGTGCCCGGCCCCGACGAGGACACGATCACGATGTCGATCGAGGCGGCCCGCAACGCCCTGGCCCGGGCCGGCGTGCCCGCCGAGCGCCTGAGCGCCGTCTGGGTGGGCAGCGAGAGCCACCCCTACAGCGTGAAGCCCTCGGGCACCCTGGTGGCCGAGGCCGTGGGCGCGGCCCCCTGGGTCAGCGCCGCCGACTTCGAGTTCGCCTGCAAGGCCGGCAGCGAGGCCCTCACGGCCGCGATGGCCCTGGTAGGCAGCAGTATGGCCGACTACGCGCTGGCGATCGGGGCCGACACCGCCCAGAGCCGCCCCAGCGACGCCCTTGAGTACACCGCCTCGGCCGGCGCCGGCGCCCTGATCATTGGCCCCGCCGCCGAGGCCGTCGCGACCATCGACGCCACGATCAGCTATGTGAGCGATACGCCCGACTTCTTCCGCCGCGCCGACCGGCCCTACCCGGTCCACGGCAACCGCTTCACCGGCGAGCCCGCCTACTTCCACCAGATCCAGTCGGCCGCGCGCCGCCTGCTCGATGATCTGGGCAAAGGGGCCGCGGACTTCACCTACGCGATCTTCCACCAGCCCA
>JAAXUL010000131.1 GCA_013336035.1 Chloroflexales bacterium | reverse complement strand
TCGAGGGTCTGGAAGTTCAGCACCGACGAGATCAGCATCAGGCCGTTCAGGTAGAGGCCGTAGCGCTCTTGCAGGTAGCCGGCCAGGCCGCCGGCCCTGGTGGTGCCGTAGCTCTCGCCGGCCAGGTAGGTGGGCGAGAGCCAGCGGCCGTAGCGCGTGGTATAGAGCCTGATGAAGTCGCCGACGGCCTCGATGTCGCGCCGGAAGCCGTGGTACTGCTTCGCCGCCTCGCCTGGCAGGACGCGGCTATAGCCGGTGCTCACCGGGTCGATGAAGACCAGGTCGGTGCTGTCGAGCAGCGAGTGCTCGTTGTCGACCAGGCTGTAGGGCGGGGGCAAGGCGTGCCCGTCGTCGTCCATCCGCGCGCGCTTTGGGCCAAGCAGGCCCAGGTGCAGCCAGATCGATGACGAGCCGGGCCCGCCGTTGAAGGCGAAGGTGATCGGCCGCTGGCGCCGGTCGGCCACCCCGTCGAGGGTGTAGGCGACAAAGAAGATCGTGGCCCTGGCCTTCGCGGCCTCGACCGTGGGCCCGCCCTCGCCCTGCTTCTCGGCCTCCTCGCGCAGCACGATCGTGCCCGCGGTGACGGTGTAGCGCAGATCGCGCCCGTCCACCGTAACCCGGTGCTTCGTCTCGACCAGCCGGTCCTCGGGGCTCTCGGTGGGCGGGGGCGCTGCCTGCTCGGCCTCGCCGCCTGGCTTGTCTGGCATAGAGGTTACATGCTCCCAACGAAGAAGTTGCGTCAGGGAGGGTCGCAGGGAGGGCTTGCCCTCCCTGAAAAACCCTCGTTTCGGCCTTTCGCGTGCCGCAAGCAGGGCTTGCGAGCATTTAGGGCGTGAAGCAGTGAGGGTTGGCCCGCATCAGGTCGTCTGAGGAGCGGAAGCCCTGGATCACCAGGGGCGTGGCGAGGGAGCCCAAAGCCACGATCGGCCCGGTCAGCATAAAGGTGTAGCGCCCGGTGCGCTTGGGGTCGGGTAGCGAGCAGTAGCGGGCGAAGCCCTCTTTGCCCAGCTCGGTCTCGACGTAGTCGCGGTCGGCGCCCAGCTTGAAGCCCTGGCCGAAGACCTTCACCTGCAGCTGCCGCAGGATGGTCTTGTCGAAGTCGTGGAGGGTCTGGGTGATGAACATCCAGCCCACCCCGTACTTGCCCGTCATGCGCACGCTTTGGGCCAGCAGCGTGCGCGTGCGGGAGCCGTCGCTGCTCTCGCTGGCGTGCTCGCCCGCGAAGAGGTGGGCCTCGTCGAGCACTACCAGGGCGTTCGTCTGCTGCCCGCTGTTGAAGCTGCGATGGATTACATGGCGCAGCCTGGTCAGGATCTCGTTGAGCAGGAAGTAGGGCACCGCATCGTGGCTGCCCTCCTGGTCGAACGAGAGCACCACCACCTCGCGGTCGGCCAGCACGCGCTGGATCACCTGCGAGAGCGGCGTGCGCCCGCTGTCGGTCCGAAAGGCCATCAGCGAAGCGGCCCACACGCGCTTGAGGCGCGTCTCGTCGAGCTGGTAGCGGGCCAGCACATCCTGGGCACGCTGGCCCTCGCCGGGGGTGGTGCCCGGGCGGCTGGCGTAGATCACATCGGCGAAGCGGGCCAGGTCCTTCACCAGCATGGGCATATCGGCGCCGCGCAGGTCGCGGATGGGGCGGTGCTTGCCCTCGCTATCGCTCAGCTCGGCCAGCAGGCCGGCGAGCCGCTCGCTGGCCTCGCGCTCTTTGTTGGCGCCCTTGAAGCCCAGGCTCTCGAAGAAGCCGGCGCGCCGCAGGGTTTCGGTGAAGGCCTCGGGGCCCTCGAGCGCCACTTCGTCGGTGCTGGTCACCGTAACCTTGCGGGTCTGGCGCAGGCCTGTGAGCAGGCGCCTGATGCTAAAGTCGACCCGGTGGTCGCCCGCGGCGAAGCGGTCGCGCCCGAACTCGCCCTGGGGGTCGAGCACGAGCAGCCCCATCTGGGGGTTGGCGGCGAAGCCGGCCAGGATCTGCGAGGCCAGGATCGACTTGCCGCTGCGGGTCTGGCCGAAGATGCCCATCATCACGGCCTCGCCGAAGCCGCCGCTGTCGGTGGCGCCAAAGTGGCGCAGGGTCAGCGGCACCGGCAGCCCGTCGCCCGGCGAGGTGCCCGCGTAGAAGATCCCGGGCTCGGTGTTCACCAGCTCCTGCAGGGCCTCGGCCGTGGCCGGGAAGACCGGCGTGCCGCTGGGGGGCGGCGTCGAGAGCGTGGTGCGCCGCCGCACGCGCCCGTCATCCTCTAGCAGGAAGACGCCCAGGGCCGTCAGCTGGGCGCTGGTCAGGTCGCTCTCGCCCGAGAGGGCCGGCAGGGCGCCCTGGTGCTTGATCACCGAGCGGATGACCGGGTCCTCGTGCCAGCGGTTGCGCGTGATGATGCCGCCAAGCTGGCAGAGGGCGCGCTTGCGGTAGGCCTTGCCGTTGAAGCGCTCGACCACCTCGAAGGTCACCCAGGCATGGTCGAGGGCCCGGTCGCGGGCTGTCTCGAGGATGTCTACGGTGAAGGTGGTGGTGCTGTTCGGCGAGCCGATGACGGCGATTGGCTGCATGAACGTCTGTTTCGCACGCAAATGCTAAACACGCGTTCTGATTATAGCAGGCTGCCAGGCTCTGTCAAGACATGAGGTGTCAGGAGTTTTTTCGAACGGACATGCTATGCCGCCCGCCCGCGCTGGGAAATGGGACTATTCGCCGTCTGTTAGAGCGCTCGCCGGTGTGCTACAGTAGGGTCCATGGTCAGCCTACGATCATCTAATAAAGGACCTGACATGGCGCCCCTGAACCCCGAAGCGGCGAGCCATCAGGCAGATCTAGAGTCCACTCTGCGCGCTCGGATCACCGACCTGGAGTCGCAGATCCAGCGTCAGGCAGAGAAGCTGGATTCGACCTACGCGCTGCTTGGGCAGGCGCGTGCCGAGCGTGAGCGCGCCGAGGCGGCCCTTAACACGGCCAACCAGCTGATCGAGGGTTTCTTCGAGCATGCACCGCTGGGATTGCAGATATATGACCGGGAGGGCTACTCGTTTCGTATGAACGAGGTCAACCGCCGCATCCTCGGCGTCCCGACACGGGATTACGGCGTAGGCCAGTTCAACGCCCTGACCGACCCGGCGATGATCGCCCATGGCTATGCGACCCTCTTCTCGCGGGCCTACGCCGGCGAGATCGTGCGTGTGTCGAGCGGGCCGATCAATCTCGCCGGCCCGCCTTTTAGCGCCGAGCAGGCCCGTCAGGCCTCTCAGTTCGAGCAGGCTCTCTTCCCGATTATCGACGAGGATGGCGAGGTGACCGCGGTGGTCGCCTGCATCGTCGAGCGTAGCAAGTCTACCGCCCCGGGTGTAGAGCCAGGGGACAGTGGCAAGCAGGCGCCCTAGCGCGGCGGCGAGGCCATCTGGCGCCCTATGGTATACTGGGGCCGCGCGGACAGGCCGACGAGGGCCAAGTTTGCCCCGGAGGATGTATGCCTCGCCTCGCCGTCGTGATCCTCAGCTATAACCGGGCCGATCTGCTGGCCGACTGCCTGGTTTCGCTCTACGCCGCTCCAACTCGCTGTGCCCTCGAGGTCTGGGTGGTCGATAATGCCTCTAGTGACGGCAGCGCCGCCCTGGTCCGCGACCAATTCCCCCAGGCCCGCCTTATCGTTAGCCCCATCAACGGCGGCTTCTCGTACGGGAACAACCTGGCCCTGCGCGAGATCGTCGGCGCAGGTTTGGCCGACTATGTGCTGCTGCTGAACAACGACACGGTCGTCCCCGCCGGCTCGCTCGATGGACTGGTGGATTACCTGGAGGCCCACCCCGCGGTCGGCGTCGTTGGCCCGAAGCTCCTGCTACCTGATGGCTCCCTTGATTTGGCCTGTCGGCGTAGCTTCCCAACCCCCGAAGTCTCGTTCTATAGGATGACAGGGCTCGCGGCGCTCTTCCCGCGCAGCCCCCGCTTCGCCCGCTACAACCTCACCTACCTCGACCCCGACCGCGAGACCGAGGTAGACGCTGTGGTGGGCGCCTGCATGCTCCTGCGGGCCTCGGTCATCGCCGAGGTCGGCCTGCTGGACGAGCAGTTCTTTATGTATGGCGAAGACCTGGACTGGTGCTATAGGATCAAGCAATATGGGTGGCGCGTCCTCTACTACCCGGGCGTCGTCGTCCACCACTATAAGCGGGCCTCGAGCACCCGTCGGGCAATCCCCTCGATCAAGGCGTTCTACGATGCAATGCGGATCTTCCACCGCAAGCACTACGCGGCCACCACACTGCCCCCCCTCAACGCTCTGATCGAGCTTGGCATCACCGCGAAGGAGCTACTGGCACTTGGCCGCAATCTCCTCCTCCCCCCAGCCGCGCGCCGAGTCGGCTAGGCCCCGCCAGCGGCTGCGTCCGCGCACCTGGCGGGCCCTGCTGCGCCTCGGCCTGATAGGTGGCGATCTGCTCGCGCTCAACGGCGCCCTGATCGGCGTCTACAGGCTCTCTCGCGAGGCGATCGAGGCCAGTGGGGCGATCCTCCCCTCTGACCCGGTCGCGATCATGCGCTTCCTGCTGCTGTTCAACCTGACAGCCCTCGGCATCTTCGCCAGCCACGGTCTCTACGATATGCGCCGCGGCGCCTCGCGTGTCGACGAGGCCTTCAAGATCTTCACCGCTGTCGCCCTCTCGGCCGTAGGCGGGATCGTGATCAACACCCTGCTGCCCCAGATCGGCTCCGAGGATCTGCCCGTCACCCGCGATCTGCTGGTCTGGAGCCTGGCCGCGGCCCTGGTGGGCTGCGTGGTGATGCGCGCGATACACCGGGCTGTGGTGATCTGGCTGCGCGCACACGATATCGATACCCACCGCCTGCTGATCGTGGGCGCCCGCGAGCCGGGCCAGCTGGTCTGGAACACCATCCGCCGCCGGCCCAGGTTGGGCTACCGCGTCCAGGGCTTCCTCAGCGACTCGGAGCCGATCGGCAGCACCGTCGAGGGTCTGCCCGTGCTGGGCCGCACCGAGCAGCTTGGCCGGGTCATCCGCGCCACCCAGGCCGACGAGGTGATCATCGCGCTCTCGGGGCGCTCGACCCAGGACTTGATCGAGGTGATCACGCTGGCCGAGGACGAGGCCGTGTCGATCAAGGTCTACCCCGACACCTTCCAGCTGATCACCAATAACGAGCTGTCGATCGGCGACCTGAGCGACCTGCCCCTCGTGCCGGTCAAGAATGCCGCCCTTGACAACCCCTGGAACCGTACGCTCAAGCGGGCTCTCGATATCGTCGTCGCCACGCTCGTGCTCCTCTTCGGCGCCCCGGTGTTCATGCTGATCGCGATGGCCATCCGCCTCGAGTCGCGGGGCCCGGTCTTCTTCCTGCAAGAGCGGGTCGGCATGGACACAGAGCCCTTCTGGATGCTCAAGTTTCGCACTATGCGTGTGGACGCCGAGCAGCTGGGCACGTGGACGACCCAGAACGACCCGCGGGTGACCCGCGTCGGCCGCCTGCTGCGCCGCAGCAGCCTCGACGAGCTGCCGCAGATGATCAATGTCCTGCTCGGCGATATGAGCGTCGTCGGCCCGCGCCCCGAGCAGGCCCGCTGGGTCGAGCAGTTCGTCCAGCAGATCCCGCGCTATATGCGCCGGCACAAAGAGAAGGCTGGCCTGACGGGCTGGGCCCAGGTCAATGGCCTGCGCGGCGACACTAGTATCGAGGAGCGGACGCGCTACGATCTCTACTATATTGAGAACTGGTCGCTGCTCTTCGATATTAAGATCATTCTACGAACGATCGCGAATTTCCTGACTGGGAAGCAGGAAAACGCCTATTGACACCAGGGTTAGGGGGGGGTATAATACACGCCGGTCGAGCCAATCGGCCGACGTTGTTCGAGCCCCCCGTTACGTTTTGGTGACGGGTTCCGCGTCCCGGGAAGGCACCCGGCACAGCGCAACACGCAACACCGAACACGAAACGGATGTCGCCGTCGCGGCAGCTACCGATGGTGGTAGCTAGCTGGTAAGAGTATGACGGCGCCGGGCGGGCTAGTGTGAGGCAGTATGGACGGCTCTTACAATCTGTTCGCGCGCACGCCGCGCTATCCTATCTGCACCGACACACAGCCCGACAGGGGGCGGCCTTCCGGCCTGCTCTGAGATGTGCTCTGAGGCATCTCTCCTCCCCTAAGGCTCCTGCCATCGGCGCAGGGGCTATTTTCGTGCCTCGCCGGGGCTAACGCCCACTGGCCCGCGCGTCCCTGCGGACGTAGCGGCCCGGCGACACGCGCCCCCCGTAGCGTGCCCCCATCATGTCCCACGCGAGCTGTGAGGCAACGGCCTCACGGCCTGATTCACTGTGTGCGAGCTTGTCTTTTGTAAGGAGGGTATTGGTACAGTTGAAGCAGCAGACCTACGGCGCGTACATCCAGGATTGCTATGGTGTTGACGGAGAGGGCGAGCTGACCGATTTTATGGCTCGTAAAGGCGGCGACCTGATCCTGGGCGGCCGTCTGAACCTCTCCGAGCTGGCGCGGGGCTACGGCGCCCCACTTGAGGTCGTCTACACCCCGCAGATCACCGCCCAGGTGACCCGTATGGGCGCCTGGGCCGAGCAGGCTCGCCTGCGCAGCGAGTACCCCGGCCGCTTTCTGTACGCCTACGCCACCAAGGCCAACTTCGCCGCCGAGGCCGTGCAGACGGCCCTACGGGCAGGCGCCCACTACGAGACCTCTGCCGCCGCCGACGTGATTATTGCCCATAGCCTCTTTCGTCAGGGGCAGCTCCCCGACGACCGCCTGATCTGCTGCAACGGCTCGAAGGAGCCGAACTATATCGACGCCATCAGGGGCCTGCGTCTTGATGGCTGTGAGGGCGTCGTGCCCGTGCTCGACGACCTGGACGAGCTCGAGGCCCTGATCGACACGCCCCTCCCGCTGCGCTTCGGCGTGCGCGAGCGGGCCGCCGGCAACCGCGACGGCCGCCACCCCGGGAACGACCGCTTTGGCCTGAGCATCGACGAGATCGAGGCCGTCGCCGCGCGCCTCGCCGGCACCCGGCACGAGCTGGCCGTCTACCACGCGATGATCGGGAGCCAGGTTGAGGATGAGGCTCACTTTCTCGCCACGCTGCGCGACTCGGTGCTTGGCTACTGTCGCCTGCGCCGCCTGGTGCCTTCGCTGCGCTACTTCAACTTCGGCGGCGGCATACCCACCACGGGCTACCGGCTCGGCTTCCGGTTCGACTATGCCGGCTTCCTCACCAGGCTTATGGCCACCATCCGCGAGACGTGCGCGGCCTACGATGTGCCCGCGCCCGACCTGATCGGCGAGTTTGGACGCTACACGGTCGCCACCCACAGCGTGTACCTGCTCGAGGTCGGGGCGACCAAGCCTGGCCAGCCCGGCCAGCCCGACTGGTACCTGGTCAACGGCAGCATGATGGTCAGCCTGCCCGACTCGATCCTTGTCGAGGGCCAAGAGTTCGTGATCCTGCCCCTGAGCGGGTGGGACCGGCCGGTCAAGCCTGTGCGCCTGGCTGGCCGCCGCACCTGCGACAGTGACGACGTCTACCCGCGGCCCGGGTGCGCGCCCCTGATGCTGCCCGATAGCGGCGCCGGCCTGATCCTGGCGATCTGTGGCGTCGGCGCCTATCAGCAGATGATCTCGGGGCGTGGTGGCGCCCACCATTGCCTCAGCCCTGAGCCCGGGCGCGTGATCGTCAGCGAGGAGGATGGGCGCCTCGTCTCACGCTATGTCCCCCAGCAAGACCAGGTGACGATCATGCGGCTGCTCGGCTACCAGCCGCAGCCCGTGCCGGCGCCGCTGATCTTCGACCGGCCAGCCCGCGAGCCGATGCCCTTCCGCGCCGCGGCAGGCCCTGCTCGCCGGCGCATCAGCCTCAGGCAGCCTCGCCTGCTGCGGCAAGTCGCCACCGGCGACTAGGCCACAACCTCAGCCCAGGGAGGGCTCGGCCCTCCCTTCGGCTCCCCCTCTCTGCGATTCCCCTGCACTTGGGTAGCCACCCGCGTAACTTTCTGGTAATATTCTGAGTTAGTATTATCGTAGCAGGCGTGCGCTCAATCGAGCCTCGAGCGCCGTTCTTGTGTATAGTGGCATATAAGGGCAGGTGTCTGGAGGGAGCCTGGCGACGGTGAATTCCGCGATTGCCCGGCGTAGCTCGCGCGAGAACAGCAGGCCGAAATTGGCTATGGTAAGGAGCTGACCTCATGCATATTCTGGTCGCCGATGACGATATTCCGAGCGTAAAGCTGACCTCGTTCGTGCTCGAAGAGGCGGGGTATCGCGTCTGCAAGGCCTATGACGCGCCGGGAATCCTTCAGGCTGTCGAGCAGCATAACCCCGACCTCATTCTTCTCGATGTGATGATGCCCAAGTCAAGCGGGTTTGATATCTGTCGCCAGATCCGCCGCAACTCGGACGTGCCGATCATCTTCCTCTCTGGTCGTTCGCAGCTCCAGGATCGGGTGATGGGCCTGCAGATCGGCGGCGACGACTATCTGGTCAAGCCCTACGAGCCCTCCGAGCTGCTCGCCCGCGTCGAGGCGGTGCTGCGACGTCGCAATAGCGATATGCTCAACCCATCGTCGCGGCTGAGCCAGGGCGACATCACCCTTGACCCGGTAGAGCATAAAGTCCTCTTCAACGACGGTCGCACCGTCGAGCTGACGCCGCTCGAGTTCCGCCTGCTCTACTATCTGATGAAGAACTCGGGCCGCATCCTCAACATCAGCCAGATCCTGAGCAAGGTCTGGGGCTACGACTACGAGGGCGAGAGCAACCTTGTGGCGGTGTATATCCGGCGTCTGCGGACCAAGGTCGAGAAAGATCCCGAGCATCCGCGCCACGTGATCACCGTCCGCAACCTGGGCTATAAGTTTGAGCCCTAGGCACCCCTGAAGCCAGACATGCCATAGGGTACGGGCGCGAGAGCCCCGCTGCCCTGTCTGGTGTTTCGGACCGCGGCCCCGCCGCCGTGGCGTCTCGAGGAGAAGGCTGGTCATGGCTGCAACCGATACGCTTCTTGCGCGGGCTGAGCCCTGGCTGCGCACCAATGTCCGTGATGGGCTGCGCGCCGTGCTGCCGCTGCCCGTACTGGCCTTAGCCTGGTGGTTCGTCCGCATGCCCCTTGGCCATGTCGCCACTCTGGGCATTGTCGTCTACGCGCTCCTCAATATCGGGCTGCTCCTTGCCCTGAACCACTCCGACAGGCATGGCGGCCGTCGCTCGCTGGTCTATCTTGTCGCCTCCGTCGCCACTGACGCAGTCCTAGCCGTCTATATTCTTGCCTACGCCGGGCCGCTGAGCCTGGGCATCTTCCCGCTCTACGCCGTGCTGGTGCTCAAGGCCCTGCGCTACCGGCGTGTCGCCCTCTGGACTATGCTCGTCCCGGCCCTGCTCGGGCCGCTGGATCTGGCTGTGCTCTATCTAGAGGCACGGGGCTACTATCTCTGGACCGAGCACGCCCTGGCCTTCTGGGGGCTGGTCGGCGGCTGCATCTTCTTCGTCTGCCTGCTGCTCAGCCTGGCCGAGTACCGGCTCTTCACCGCCCGTCGCCTCAGCCAGCGCCTCGAGGTGTCGCGGGCCGAGCACGCCGAGCGCGTCGCCGAGCTCGAGAGCGTCAATAAGGACCTGCGCGCGCGCATCCGTCGCCAGCAGTCTCTCGAGGAGAGCCTGCGGGCGATCACCGGCTCGCTCAGCCTCGACGATGTGCTAAGCCAGATCCTCGACAGCCTGATGCAGATGCTCGGGGCGCCCCGGGTTAGCGCCGCCGCCCTGACGCTGATCCCGGGCGGCAGCTTCACCCACCGCACCCTGAGCGACGACGTGCGCCTGAAGAGCCAGACCGGCTGGGCCGAGGCGCTGGCCCGGCGGGTTGTCGAGACGCGCGCGCCGGTGATCGTGGGCGACTCGCTGCTCGAGCGCGAGTGGCGCGATCTGCAGCGGGCCGGGGCCACGGCCGCCCTCAGCGTGCCCCTGATCGACCCAAATAACCAGATCCTCGGCGCGCTCACCGTGGTCAGCACCCAGCGCTACCTCTTTACCGCTATCGAGGCCCGCCACCTGACCTCGTTCAGCATCCAGGCCAGCGTCGCTATCCATAACGCCGAGCTGCACACCGAGCTTGCCCGCCAGCGCCTCGTCCTCGAGGCCGTGCTGCGCGATATCGGCGATGGCCTGATGGTGGTCAATGACCAGGGCGCGATGATCCTCGCCAACCCTGTGGCCTACCAGGCCCTCCAGCACAGCGACGCCCACGGCGGCACTCTGCGCGAGGCCCTCGACCGGCTCAACCACGAGGTGCGCGAGGAAGAGACCTCGATGCTCAGCCGTGAGCTAAAGGTGGGCGACGAAGAGCACGAGCGCCACTATCTGATCTACACCTCGCTGGTGCGCGTGTCCGATGATGAGGAGGAGCACAGCCCCGTCGCCTTCGCGCTGCACGACATCACCGGCCAGAAGGCCCAGGAGAAGCAGCGGGTCGAGTTTATCTCGATGGTCTCGCACGAGCTGCGCAACCCGCTGAATACGCTTAACGGCTTCCTGAAGGTGGTGCTTCAGGGCAAGGCCGGCCCGCTCAACGAGCTCCAGCAAGAGTTCCTCGGCCTGGCCGATGAGCAGGCCGATGCCCTGAAGGGCCGCATCACCGAGCTGCTCGAGTTCAATCGGCTTGAGGCGGGGCGCCTGCGGCTGCAGCCTCAGTGGTCGAACCTGACTGACCTGATTCTGACTACCAGCGCCCGCTTTCAGGTCAGCGCCCAACAGTTTGGGCTCACCATCGCCGCCGAGGTGCCCGATGCGCTCCCCGAGCTGCTGATCGATAGTGGGCGCGTGGGCCAGGTGATCACTAATCTGGTCGAGAATGCTATGAAGGCTACCCCAACCGGCGGCGCGATTACAGTCACCGCCGAGGTGGGCGAGAATGATGTGCGGGTCCACGTCAAGGATACGGGCGTGGGCATCCCGCGCGACCAGCAGCAAAAGATCTTCAGCCGCTTCTACCGGCTCGAGAACAAGAGCTCGAAGCACGGTGCCCATCTTGGCCTGGGGCTCTCGATCTGCCAGCAGATTGTCGAGGGCCACAACGGGCGTATCTGGGTCGAGAGCGAAGAGGGAAAGGGCAGCCGTTTCACCTTCACTCTGCCGCTGGTCCATAGGGAGCAGATTATCGGCGAGGCAGTCGCCTCATAGTGCGATGCCGGGATATCTATCGCATATGCCGAATACCGTCATTAACCTTTTATCCACGTATAGCGCAGGGCATGGTATAGTACCCGGTACGATAGCTCTGGTCGGAAGAGAGGTTTGCGCGTGAACATGGCACTTATCGCGCTACCCTGCAAGGGGAGGCCGGTATACCCGCCGCTAACGCTGGCCTACGTCGCTACACTGCTCGAGCAGCGGCGCCATATCGTGCGCATCTACGATCTGGGGCTCGATCCCCAGGTCAAGCTAGAGACGGCATTCCAGCCGCTGCGCAATTTTCGCCCGCAGGTGGTGATTATCTCAGGTGACGCGCCCGAGGTGATAGAATCGGCGGTCGACGCTCTCCATGAGAATAAGCATGCCCGGGTGCTGTCTGTGCCGATGAGCCGCAGTGGCGTCGACGCGAGCCCTGTCTGCACCGAGGTGCTGCAGTGGCTTGATCGCCAGCGTGGCGTCGAGGCTGGCCGCGCTGTCCCTCTCGACCTCGACCAGCTGCCACTGCCGGCCCGCCACCTGCTCTCTCTCGAGAGCTACAACCTCAGGGCTGTCGGCGGCGAGCTCCAGACAACCCTGCTCATTGGCGCCCTCGAGACCGACGGTCGCTTTGTCCTGCGCTCGCCGACCAAGATCGTCGCCGAGCTGCGCAGCGTCTCGCATGAGTTCGGCCTGCGCCACTACCTGATCGCCGATGTGCCCCTCACCCTCGACCGGGCCTGGCTCGTCGAGCTGCTGACGCGCCTGTGCGACGCGAGCCTCGGCATCAACTGGGAGGCGATCGCCCAGACCGAGCAGCTTGACGCTGAGCTAGTGGCCCATATGGCCCGGGCCGGCTGCGAGGGCCTCTGCTTTGATCTCGACGCGGCCAGCGTCTTCGAGTCGACCGCCGCCCGCGAGGCTCTGCGCAGGGCAGTGACCTATGCCCGCCAGCACAATATCTTTGTGCGGGCTAACCTGAAGCTCGAGCCGCCCTACGAGTCGATCCCACACCTGGTCGATGTGGCGGCCACCTTCGGCCTCGACGATGTGCGCTTCGATGTGGCCGGGGCCGATGCGGCCAGCGTCGGCGCCGACGAGACCCAGCTGCGCGAGATGGCCCGCCAGATCTATGACCAGGGTCGTGATCGGCAGCGCCTGATCAACCGCTTCGGCTCCGCCTTAGGCAGCCTTATCTGGAAGCTGCGCGGCCCGCGACTGGCAGCCAGCTCTGACGACGACCTCTGACGGCCGGCGCCCTATTGACCACGAAGGCCCGGCGGCGATCTCTTTCGTGCCGCCGGGCCTTAGGCGTTCCCCACTGGCCGGGGGGTCTCTATTGGAGCCCTAGCTAGTCAGGAATGCGCTGACCCGCTCGTAGATAGCGGGGCGGTGGGGCCCATGGACAACACCGGCCACCAGCTGCTCGTCCATG
>JAAXUL010001538.1:1424-1756 GCA_013336035.1 Chloroflexales bacterium | reverse complement strand
AGCGCAGCAGCTCGGGCGTGTCGGCGGGCGTGGGCAGCTCGCTGAACCAGCGCGTGCGCGGGCCATAGATCCGCACCTGGTCGATGGTCTGGGGCGCGCCATTGTCGCGCAGCTCGGGCGGGCGGTCGGCGGTGAGCACGAGCAGCGGCACGCGCGCGAGGTCGGCCTCGGCGACGGCGGGCAGGAAATTGGCGGCGGCGGTGCCCGAGGTGCAGAGCAGCGCGGCGGGGCGCCCGCTCTGCTTCGCCAGGCCCAGGGCGAAGAAGCCGGCCGAGCGCTCGTCGAGCAGCATGAGCACGCGGGCGCCCGGGTGGCGGGAGGCCGCCAGGGCC
>JAAXUL010001538.1:0-1414 GCA_013336035.1 Chloroflexales bacterium | reverse complement strand
AGAGGCGGGCCGCGGGGTGGCGCGCGACGGCGAGAGCCAGCGGCGTGCTGCGTGAGCCGGGGCAGACGACAAAGTTGGCAACGCCGCCCGCCACCAGCTCGTCGATAATCGCGCCGACCCAGAGAGTAAGTGCGCGGGTATGTAGCGTAGTATCCATATGGTTCAGGCGCCGAGCGCACCCAACATCGCCCTGAGCTTGATGTCGGTCTCGCGCTCCTCGCGCTCGGGGTCCGAGGCGGCGACGATGCCGGCCCCGGCGAAGAGGCTGGCCTCGTAGCGGCTAACGAGCGCCGAGCGGATGGCGACCGCGAACTCGCCCTGGCCCCGCGCGTCGACCCAGCCGACGGGGGCGCCGTACCAGCCACGGTCGAGCTGCTCGCGCTCGCGGATCCAGGCCAGCGCCTCCTCGCGGGGCTGTCCGCCGAGGGCGGGCGTGGGGTGCAGGCGCCCGACCAGATCGAGGACGCCGGCCTCGCCCGAGACGGTGCCGGTGACCGGGGTGAAGAGGTGCTGGACGTTGCGCAGGCGCATCAGCTCGGGGGCCTCGGGGGCCTCGACGCGCTCGCAGACATCGGCGAGGGCGGCGCGGAGCATACGCACGACGATAGCGTGCTCCTCGCGGTCCTTGGGGCTGTCAAGCAGGGCCTGGCCGAGGGCCACATCGTCGCAGACGGTCGTGCCGCGGGGGGCCGAGCCGGCCAGAGCGCTGGCGGCGACGGTGCGGCCGCGCAGGCTGACCAGGCGCTCGGGCGAGGCGCCGAGGAAGGTGCGCCCGCCGCGGGCGACGGCGAAGACAAAAGTCTCGGGGTAATCGCGGCGCAGGGCGTCGAGGGTCGCGGCCGGATCGAATGGTGTGGCGGCGCGGGCCCGCACCTCGCGGGCGAGCGCGACCTTCTCGAGGCGGCCGGCGCGCAGGTCGGCCACGGCCTCGGCGACGATGCCGCGCCAGGCCCCGGGGGGCAGGGCGTCCTCGAGCGTCACGCCGTCGCCGATGCGCGGGGGGCGCCAGGTGCGACCGATTATGTCGCGTAGCCGGCGGGCCGCCGAGAGGTGCAGGTCGATCGACGAGGTGCTCGGGCCGACGAGCCCGTTGAGGGTCAGGCTAGCGCGCCGGCCGTCGCTGGCGAGCACGAGGCGCGGCAGCAGCAGCAGCCCATCGGCGTAGCCGTCCCAGAGGCCGGCGGCCGGGCGCAGCGGGTCGAAGGCGAAGCCCGCGGCGGCCATCGGGCCGCTGAAGGGCAGGTCGGGGGCGGCGTCGATGGCGGCGGTGGCGATCAGCTCGCGCCATGCGGCGGCGGCGGCGGTGAAGCGGCCCGGCCCGCCGGCGGCGAAGCTCCAGGCGGCGCCCAGGCCTGCGTCGGCCAGGCCGGTGGCGGGCTGGCTCCAGAAGAGGCGGTTGTGGGTGACGCCGAGG
>JAAXUL010000745.1 GCA_013336035.1 Chloroflexales bacterium | reverse complement strand
AGCCACCAGGCCAGCCGCGCCCGCAGGCGCGCCAGCAGGCCCACGGCCGGGGGCGGGCGCAGCTCCCACCCGGCGTGGATGGCCGCCAGCTCGCGGGCGAAAAACGGGTCGCGCAGGGCCAGCTCACCCCGGGTCGGCAGGGCCTCCAGCGGCGGCCCGCCCCGGCGCAGCCCGCGCTCGACGGCGGCCAGCAGCGGCTCGCCCGCCACCTCCGGCACCATAAACAGGGGCTCGCCCCCTCGCTGCTCCGCTACGCCGCCTCCATCGCTCATGGCGCCTATCCTACCATAAAAGGGCGCCCCCTCTTCCGTATGTGGGAGAGGGGGCCGCGGGCGAGGGGCGTGGCGGCCTGGCCTACCGCATCGCCGCCGGCAGGGCCACGCTGCTCGCGCGGTCTACGACGGTGACGGTGACGTTGAGCGGCAGGGTCTGCAGTCCGCTAGAGTCGACGTTGACCACGGCGGCGTAGGTGCCGTTGGCCTTGCCGGCGGTGTCGACCGCGATCGTTACGGTGGTGCCTGAGACGCTGGCCGTGACGATGTCGCTCGGGTCGCTCGCCTCGCTGACGCTCGGGCTGATGCTCGAGCCGTCGGCCGAGCCGATGCCGATCCTGTACTCGCGCGACGCGCCGCTCGCGGCGACCGCGCTGATCGACCTGGCCGAGGCGGTGAGCGCGGGCTGGCTCAGCAGGGCCTGGCCCCCGGCGCTGCGCAGCAGCTGCGGCCACGGCGCGCTGTAGGGCGCCTGCCCCCCCGCCTGGCTGTTGAGCACGCCCGCGAAGTTGGTCCAGGCGTAGAGCAGGCCGCGGTTCGGGTCGAATGGGACGTTCGTGCCGCCCATCACCACATCCAGCTTGCCGTCGCGGTTGATGTCGCCCACCGCGGGCGTCGCCTTCAGCGTGCCCCAGGCGAAGAGTGAGGGCAGGTTGCTGCCCGAGCCCTGGTAGGTGAGGAAGCTGCCGTCCTTGCCGCTCAGCACGTGGACCGACCAGAAGTTGGCCGCCAGGACCTCGAGCGAGCCGTTGCCGTCGAGGTCGGCGATCACCGGCGACTGGAGGTCGATCATCGCGTCGTTCGAGCCCGAGTTCGGGTCGCCGGGGACCTTGTCCCACTTCGGGCTGGCGCTCGTCGGGTCCCAGGCCACGATGTGGCCCTTGCCGTCGCTGCCGCGGCTCATGGCCACGAGCTCGGGCTGCCCGTCGTCGTCGATGTCGCCGGCGGCGGGCGACGACTGCACGCAGCCGGGGGCGTTGAGGGTCTGGAGCACGGCCCCGCTGGCCGGGCTGACGATCTTGACCCACTTGCCGCGCTTGTCGTCGCTGTCCCTGGGGAAGTAGCAGCCCGACCCGATCGCCAGCTCGAGGCCGGGGTTGTTCGGCAGCAGATCGGCGGCCAGCGGCGATGAGAAGAGCACCTGGTCGAAGGGGGTGCGCCAGAGGAAGCCGGTCTGGAAGTCGATGTGGGCCGGCGAGCGGGGGGCCGTGTCGAAGGCGTGTAGGAAGCCGCCGTCGTGGGTGGGCGGGATGACATTCGGGTTGGCCGAGATGTCCGTCGCGACGATCAGCTCGAGGGCCGGGTCGCTATCCACATTGACGAACAGGGGCGAGGACCAGACAGTGTCGGCGGCGTGGTAGTACCAGCGCACCGAGCCGTTGTAGTTGAGCAGGTAGGCGTTGCGGTCGAGCCCGCCGAAGGCCACCTCTAGCTTGCCGTCGCCGTCGGCGTCGGCGAGCGTGGGGGAGCTGACCACGCCGTGCAGGCTCTCGGCCGGCTCGGGGGTCTGGCTCTCGAAGGCTTGCAGACTGAAGTTCCAGGCCTGCTGGCCGTCGCTGCCCCTGAAGGCCACCACCCCGCCGTCGCAGGCGCGGCCGGTGTCCTCGATGGTGCCATAGCCGACCAGCACATAGGGGGCGCCGTCGCCGTACAGATTGCCGACCGACGGCCGGCCGTTGATCAGCGAGAAGCTGCTACAGCCAGCGTCGGGGACGGGCTTCTGCCAGAGCAGGGAGCCGTCGGCCTTGAAGGCGTATACCTGGCCGTCGCTGCCGCCGACCACCACCTCGCTGCCATTGGTAGCATTGCCGTCCACCTCGGCGATCACGGGCGAGCCGCGCAGGATCGGCCCGCCAGACAACCTGATGCCGTGCCTGGCAGAGGTGTCGTCGGCGTACCTTGGGGTATGGGTCCATCCGGGAAGGGGCGGGGGCTGATCGCGGGGCCCGGCGGAGGCGGGCTGGGTGAGGGCGACAAAGGTGAGGGCGATGATGAGCAGGGCACCCAGGGTGCGCTTCGTCATAACATGCGTTACCTTTTGGCGCGGCGCACTGGCGCGCCACACCACGTAAGAGGAGAGAAGTCCGGCAGCGTAGAAGAGAGAGGCCTGGTAGCGTAGAAGAGAGAAGTCCGGCAGCGTAGAAGAGAAAAGTCCGGCAGTATAGCACGAACATTTGTACAAGACAAGGGCCGACACAATAAGGTGCCAGCCCTGCGAGCGTACGCTATAGCGATAACCGGGCTATTACCGTGGATGGCGGCGCGGCTCGGGCTGCGGCTTTGTGCAGCTCAGTAGCAGGATCGGGTCCTCGCGCAGGTAGAGCATCAGCACCACGGCGAGCGGGCGCGGCAGGCGCAGCATCGTCCAGGCCAGCAGCCTGGTCAGCCGGGTCGACCCGAGGGTCGCGTGGCCCTCGAAGCGGGCGCGCTCACGGTCCATCCAGGGGTAGAGCTCGCCGTTGCGCTTCCAGAAGGTTTTGTCGTCCTCGACATGGATGCCGTGGAAGCCCGCGCGCCACACCGCCAGCACGTACTCGTGCAGGTGGCGGCGACGCTCGATGATGCCGAATGATTTCTCGCGGTCGCCGTCGGTCACATCGTGCTCCCGCAGATAGATCGGGGCCAGCGGGTCGCCGATGGTGATCAGGCGCCCGCCGGGCTTCAGCACCCGGAAGATGCTGTCGAACAGCGCGCCGAGGTTGTCGTGGTGGTGCAGGGCGTTGCTGGCGAACACAATGTCGAAGCTGTCGCGGGCGAGCGGCAGGTTTTCGTTGTCGCCGATTAGCAGGTCAAAGCTAGTCTCCGTCAGGGCCATGCGCCCCCAGGCCCGCCCCAGGCCGAGCTTCGCGTCGGGCACTACGTCGATCGCGACGGCATTCGCGCCGCGCTGGGCAAAGTGCTGCGCGGCCCAGCCCTCGCCCGCGCCGATGTCGAGCACCCGCTCGCCGCCGCGCAGGTCCATCTGGAAGAGGGCCGCCCGGAACATGCGCTCGATCGTGATCCAGGGCTCGGTCGTCGAGCCGAACGGCAGCTCGACGCTAATCGGCAGATCCTGGTCGTAGAGCCCGATCGACTTCCACATCTCCACCCAGCCCTGGGACTCGCGCTGCTTTGGCGCCCACGCGAAGTCATCCTTGTAGAGCAGCGGTATCCCGTTGGCGAACCCGTAGGTCGCGCGGCAGGATGGGCATGCCAGCTCAGGGGTGGGCGCCTCTGGCGGGGTGAGGCGCAGCGGCCCGGTGCCGCACGCCGGGCAGGTCAAGATCTCGAGCAGGTCGGGCTGGACGAGGGGCTGTCTGGAGCTTATCATCGAGTGTTCCTCACCTACCAGGATCGGAGCTGTGCTAGCGCCTCAGCCTGTACACGCTGTAGCCGTCCTGGCGGTACGCCAGCGCAAGCTGCGGCAGACCTGTCATCTCGGCCTCCCAGCCGGGCGCGACCCTCTCCATAGACTGCTCGTCGACGATCACGTAGCCGGTCTGCCAGCGCCGGAGCACCTGGAGCGCGCGCTGGCTTGGGAAGCTGTCGAGGGCCACCTTGTTCTCGGCGTAGAGGGGCGGCTCGAAGGTGCCGTACCACATATTGCTCGGCTTCGCGTAGAAGCTCGCGTAGAACACGTCGGTGCCGCCCGGCGTGGTCGGCAGCTCGATCACCGCGCCCTGGCCGGGCTGCTCGCGCACCCAGAGGTCTACCGCCCGCGGCCCCGCCGTGGTGTAGCGCGACACGGCGGCGAGCTCGAACAGCAGCAGCGCCGCCGCCAGCGCCGCCCCGGCGTAGTAGCGCCGGCCGCCCAGCCTGCTGAGGGCCAGGCCGGCCAGGACGGCGATGCAGAGCACGAGGTAGAGCACCACGCGGTTCCAGACTCTGATCCCGTTCAGGACCGGCACATGATCATAGATGAAGAGGGCCGGCAGGGGCAGCCGCACCCCGCCCGGCAGGTTCAGGAACGGCCCCAGGGTCAGGGCGAAGGTGATCGCCATCAGCACGGCCAGGGCGGCGGCCAGGCGCCGCGGGCGGGCCAGCCAGAGGCCGAGGACCATCAGGGCGATGACGCTGTAGCCGAGGGTGACGACGTGCTCGCCCCCGTCGCTACGGTGCAGCGCCCGCGCCCACTGGCCCAGCAGCGGGTGGAACGGGTTCGGCAGCAGATAGTCGCTCGGCTGCGCCGAGTGGAGCTCGAGCTGGATGCGGTCGTGTTTCATCGTGGCGCCCTGCTCGCGGATCTCGAGGTAGGGCTGCGC
>JAAXUL010001537.1 GCA_013336035.1 Chloroflexales bacterium | reverse complement strand
CGCTGGCCTCGGCCGGGGCGATGATATAGTAGGTGGGGAGGGCGTACTTCGTGTAGGGCAGCGAGACCTCGACCAGCTCGGCGCCCTGGTCGGCGAGGGCCGCGATCGCCTCGCGGGTGGCCGCCTCGACGCCAGGCTCCATGCCCTCGACGAAGTACTCGCGGGGCACGCCCACCCGCAGCCCGCGCACATTCCCGCTCAGGGCGGCGGTATAATCGGGCACAGGCATCGTCGAGCTGGTGCCGTCGCGCGGGTCGTGACCGGCGATGGCCCCCAGCACCAGAGCCAGGTCGGCCGCCGTCCAGGCCAGGGGCCCGATCTGGTCGAGGGAGGAGCCATAGGCCACCAGGCCGAAGCGGCTGACCCGCCCGTAGGTGGGCTTCAGGCCGCTCACGCCGCAGAGGGCCGCCGGCTGGCGGATCGAGCCGCCCGTGTCGGTGCCGAGGCTGGCGGGGGCCATGCCCGCCGCCACCACCGCAGCGCTGCCGCCGCTGCTGCCGCCCGGCACGCGCTCGGGGTCCCACGGGTTGCGCGTAACATGGTAGGCGCTGTTCTCGGTGCTCGAGCCCATGGCGAACTCGTCGCAGTTGAGCTTGCCGAGGCTGATCGCCCCCGCCGCCTCGAGCCTGCGCACCACGGTGGCGCTGTAGGGCGGCACAAAGGTCTCGAGGATGGCCGAGCCACAGGTGGTGCGCACGCCCTCGGTGCAGATGACGTCTTTGATCGCCAGAGGGATGCCATAGAGGGGGCCGCTGTCGGCGTGGCGCCCGGCGTCGGCGGCGCGGGCCGCGGCCAGGGCCTGCTCGCTCGTTCTGGTCAGGAAGGCCTGCACCGTGGGCTCGACGGCGCTGATGCGCGCCAGCAGGGCCTCGGTCAGCTCCACGGAGGTAAGGTCGCCGGCCGCCAGCGCGGCGCTCGCCTCGCGCACGGTCAGCCTGTAGAGTTCCGGCATGAAGGTTGCTCCAGAAAGAAACGCGTGCGCCTATTATAGCTGAGTCTCGGAAAGAGTGTTTCCCCCTACTATGAAACGAATCCTCGCGCTGCTCCTGCTTCTGCCCCTGCTCACCGCTCTGCCCGCCGCCCCTGGCCGCGCGCAGAGCGGACCGCCCCGCGCCAGCGACGCCGACCTGGCCGAGCCTTCCACGGTGTGCCAGCAGGTCCTGGCCGACCCCTCGGTGAGCGTGACCCAGGCTACGACGCCCTGGCGCGAGTACCGTAGGGCGCGCCTCATCTCTACAGACGAGAAGCTCTCGTCCCCCCAGTCGATCAGCATGGTGGCGAACCGTGATGGCGACCCGACCAGCGGCCCCGACATCGACGCTGTCGGCCAGGAGATCACCGTCACCGCGAGCCTCGCCGAGCTGGTTGGGACGTTTAGCTATTTCTATGCGCCCGGCTCCGTCGCTTCGAACGATGAGCTACGGGTCGAGCTGTACGAGGTCGGGAAGATCAACTCGAGCGGCCTGATCACCACCGCCGCGGTGCTGACCGGCACCGACAGGGTCGAGGGCAGCTGGCAGTCCCTCTACTGGGAGGTGCTTGACGCGACATCGATCGGCCGGCTGCGCACGCTTGGCAGAGCGGCCCTGGTCTTCTCGTCCACCAGTGCGGCCAGCCCCGGCGCCCAGCGCCTCTGGCTCGACGACCTGACGGCCAGCACATGCGAGCTTGGCGGCAGCCTCGGCGGGAAGGTGACCAGGGGCGGCGCCGGGCTCCCGAACGCCGCGGTGCGGCTGGCACGCACCGCCGCCGGCAGC
>JAAXUL010001536.1 GCA_013336035.1 Chloroflexales bacterium | reverse complement strand
CGAAGCGGTCGTTGCCCAGGTCGGAGAGCAGCGAGGTCGGCCAGGCGCCGCCCCAGAGCCCGCCCATATAGCGCATGACGCTCTTGCCGTCGACGCCGGACCAGTAGGAGAGCGGGGCGCCATTGAGCACGATCGGCCCGGTGAGCTCGGGGGCGACCGAGGCGAGCATAGCGACGGCCCAGCCGGCCTGGCAGTTGCCGATCACGCAGGGCTTGGGCGCGGCGGGGTGGAGCCGCCGGACCTCCTGGAGGAAGTGGCCCTCGGCGCGGCCGATGTCCTCGAGGCGCTGGCCTGGCTCGGGGATGGGCCGGAAGCTGACGAAGTAGACCGGGTGGCCGCCGCGCAGCGCGACGCCGATCTGGGAGTCCTCTTTCGAGCCGCCGATGCCGGGGCCGTGGCCGGCGCGCGGGTCGACGATCACATAGGGGCGCTTGGTGGGGTCGAGGGTGTGCTCGGGCCCCGGCAGGATCCGGTAGAGCAGATAGTTGACGGGGCGGTCGAGCAGGCGGCCGTCGATCAGCAGCTCGTAGTCGTAGACGAGGACGGGCGGGGCCTCCTGGGCGCGGTGCTCGAAGAACTGGTTGCCGCGCTGGCGCATGGTGTCCCAGAAGAGCAGGCTGCGCTGATTCGCGTCGATCAGATACTCCCAGAGCGCAAATGGTGTAAACCATGGCGCCAGCGGGCGCGCGCCGCTCGCCGCAGGCGCCTCGGCACGCCGCGATCCCGTCTGGCCATCAGGGTTTTGCTGCGACACGTGAGTGCTCCCTTCCATCGAGGGCCGGCGCCTGTCCGCTCACGGGCCTGTCGGTGCCGGGAGCGGCGAAAGACGCGCAGCCCATTAGATCGCTGCCCATCTATGCCCAGCATAGAACACCGACCCTGAAGACGCATGGTGAGGCGAGACCGTTACTGCTGGTCTTTGTGGATGGTTGCGCGCTCGTCCAAAAGTGTCGGTCATATCCACGCCAGCAATCTGTGCTATGCCTCGGCCTGGGCTCCGGGTTCAGGGCCCTGGGCGTGATGCACGAGCGCGCAGTCTCAACTGGCGCGGTGCTCGACGTGGCCAGCCGGCCAGGGCACGACCGTCCGGCTGGCCTGGAGCCCCGTGCACGAGGCGAGCCCGGCATGCGCCGGGCTCTCGTAGACTGACGTCGATGATCAGGCCTACGCCGGGCCGGGCTTCGCCTCCGGTGCGACGGCTGCCGGCGTAGATGGCAGCATGAGCGCGGCGCCCAGACCGATCGCCGCGAAGACGATCAGGACGATCAGGGCCAGGGCGTAGCCCTCATTCCCCGTGACCAGGCTCGAGACGATCACGGTGCCGGCGATGGCCACGCCCAGGGAGGAGCCCAGGTTCGAGACGCTCCGTGACAGGCCCGAGATCTCCCCCTGATCCTCCTCAGAGAAGGCCGACTGCACCACGTTGACCGACGAGGTCAACATGACCCCGACGCCGAGACCGATCACCAAGAGCCCCGGCACGAAGGTCCAGATGCTTGAGGTGATGTCGACCAGCAGCAGCAGGAGTGCCACACCGGTTATCGTCAGCGCGAAGCCCACGCGGATCAGGGTCGCCTGGGAGCGCCGCTGCGCCAGCCTTGCCGCCGCCAGCGCAGACACCAGGATGCCGATCGTGTTCGGCGTCAGGATCAGGCCAGTTTCGATCGCGCTGTAGCCGCGCACCTGCTGCAGGTAGACGGAGATCACAAACGAGAGGCCCATCAGGATCAGCCACTGCATATTCTGGGTCACCAGGC
>JAAXUL010000744.1 GCA_013336035.1 Chloroflexales bacterium | reverse complement strand
CGAGCGGCTGCTCGACGGCCTGCTCAAGCGGCTCGGGGCGCACCGCGCGCTTGGCCGCCGAGCTGTCGCGGTGGTAGCGGCGCAGGCGTCTGACGGTCACGCTCTGAAGCCAGGTACGCAGGCTACTCGCATAGTGGTAGTCGCCGATCACCCGCACGACCTCGGCGTGCACCGTCTGCACAAGGTCGCCGGCCTCGACGGCGCGGTCGCGCGACCAGGCAAGGCCCTTGACCTGGGTGACCCGGGCGATCTCGCGCTCGACCCAGGCCCACGCCTCGGCGTGCGCGGGGCTGCGCGCGTCGCGCAGGGCCGCCACCAGCTGGTGGTCAGCGTGGAAGTGGCCCACCACCTGCTCGAGCTGATTCTCAAGCACCGCCGCCGGCACCTGGCACAGGATCTGCGCGACGTACGCCTCTACCTGATCGGGCCCCAATCTCCAGCCCGCGCACCGGCTAAGCTCGTCGATGGTCTTGCGACAACGTACATCGAGACTGTCTCGCTCGAACATAGACGGACGCCTCTCTAACGGGGATTGCATCGCCATCCAGGGCGCCATGTGCCATCTGGGACAGGGGCTATTGCTCACATGGGCGGCGTCAGGCTGTCCCAGTCGAGGTGCCGGCGCCGGCTGCGGGCCAGAGCGACCAGCTCGCAGATCCGACCGCGCCGGCCAAAGTGCTCGAGCAGGCTGCGCGCATTAGAGCTCAGCGGCACCCCTTCAAGGATGACATCATCGTGCGGCTCGCTCAGGTCGAAGCAGAGGTCCCGCAGCTCATCAGGGCTGAAGGCGGTGGCGAAGCGCTCGCGCAGCGCCGCGCAGTCGTAGCCGCAGCAGCGCCCGCCCGGCCCCGGCTGGTGGTCGCCGCCGGCCCGCGCCAGCTCATCGGCGACGATCTGGTTCACCAGCGTGTGCAGCCCGGCGACACTGTCACGGCCCACGCGAAGCCTGCTACGGCGCAGCAGAGCCTCGACCTGAGCCTGGCTGACTAGCGGCTGCGCGGCGGGCGGCTGCTCGATGCCGTACACACCGGCGGCCCGCGCACCGACAAAGGCGGCTGTGAGCGCGCTCGTCACGAGGGGCACCACGACCATAAGCAGCAGCTCGACGCCCCCGAAGCCAAACTTCGCGCCGCTGCCGGGCTGGGCCACCTCGCCGCGCGCCGCCAGATCAAGCAGCGTATCGAAGGCGTACTCGGTGTAGAGCACCTCGTCCGGGCGCAGCGCCTCGACCACGCGCGCGCTGATGCGGCGCGCAAGCTCGCGGTTGGCATCGCGATCCACCGAGGTAGTAAAAAACTCGTTGCGCGGATCGCCCATCGCGTCCCCCTGCGATGCGCCAGCTGAACCGCCTCTGGTCCTGCGGCCCATTCTACCACAGGGCCGCGCGCTGCCCCCAAGGCCTACCGCCCGCTATGGCGCTGTCGGCAGATGCACAGTGAAGGTGCTGCCCCGCTGCGGCTCGCTCACGACCTCAACCGAGCCACCGTGGAGCTCGACCAGCTGGCGCACGATCGCCAGGCCGAGCCCGCTGCCCGGCTCATTGGCCGTCCCGCGCGTATGCACCTGGCGAAACTTCTCGAACAGGTGCGGCAGCGCCTCGGGCGGGATCCCCAGCCCGGTGTCGCTGACGCTCACGCGCACGCCCCTCGGCTCTGCGACGACCGTCAGCGTGACATAGCCGCCGCTGGGCGTGAACTTGATCGCGTTGCTGAGCAGGTTGTGGATGATCTGGAACAGCTTGGTGGCGTCAGCCTCTAGCGGCAGCTCGCCGGGCGCGACGAGCAGCTCGGTGGTGATCGCCTTATCGTGCGCGCGCCCCTGGAGCGCATCTAGCACCTGGTGGGCCACCACACTGGTGTAGGTCGGGCTCCGCTCGAGGGTGAGCTGCCCAGACTGCAGCCGCGAGAGATCGAGCAGCTGGACGACCAGATGCAGCATCTGCTGAGCGACGCTGTCGATGCGCCGGGCCATCTGGCGCACCCGCTCCGGCAGGTTGGGATCCTGCCAGATCAGCTCCACCGTATTCATAATGATGCCCAGCGGCGAGCGGAGGTCGTGCGAGGTGATCGCCAGCAGGTGATCCTTGAGCGCGTTAAGCTCACCCAGGCGGGTATTGGCCTCGGCCAGCTCGGCGGTGCGCGCCGCCACCCGTAGCTCGAGCTCGGCATTGAGCACACGAAGCTGCTCCTCGGCCTGCTGGCGCGCGTTGGCCTCAAGATCCCAGCGCCGCAGCTGCTGGTGCAGGATGATATAGAGCAGTGCCATGGTCACGGCCACAAATGCCCAACCCTTAAATGTCTGCAGCGAGCTGATGGCACCCGGGTCGTTGACGATCGCGGCCAGCAGGCGGTCCGAGAGCAAGATCCACAGGATACCCGCGAGCCCATAGAGCGCGCTAGTGCGCAGTGCGACGTTGCGAAGGCCCATTCGCATCCAAGGCTCCTCTCTTGGTGCCCTGATCAAGGCGCGTCAGCAGGTCAGGCAGAATCATACACGATCTCGCCGCGCTCGCGACAGACCGGCGATGGCCTGGCCGGCGATGGCCTTGTGGCAAGGCCCGCCTTGACAAGCCTATCTGTGTCGCCAATAATGCCCTTGCTCACGGGCCCGCCCCCTCGGCGTTGAGACGGCTACAAGCTGTATTGCGCTCATCAGACCACCCTATGAGACCCGCGCACGTCGCACTCCTGCTGCCCATGCTGATCTATGCCTTGGTCGCCGCTGTCTGGCATGAGCAGCGGGTGAATCCGATCACTGGCGACGAGCCCCACTATTTGCTGACCGCCGACTCGATCATTCGCGATGGCGATCTGCGGGTGGTCAACAATCATCAGATCGACACCCCGGTCTTGCGCGAGCTGCCGCCCGGCGCGGTGTTCACGGACACGCACACATGCGACGGCTACAGCCTGCACGGGATTGGCCTGCCGCTGCTGCTCGTCCCCGCGTACTATGTCGCCGGCGTGGGCGGGGCGAAGCTGTGGATGGCCCTGCTCGTTGGGCTCGCGCCCCTGGCGATCTACCGCCTCGCGCGCTCGATCCTCGGCGATGATGCCTGGGCGATCACGGTCGCGCTGCTGCTCGGGCTCGGGCCGCCCTTCATTATCGGCAGCAACCAGATCTACCCCGACCTGCTCGCGGGCCTTATCCTGTTCTACCTGCTGGTGCGCTGGCGCGAGACCTTGGGCGCCGGACAGCAAGCGCCATCTGTCGCGCACGTGGCACACATCAGCCTTTTGCTAGCCCTGCTGCCCTGGCTACACATCAAGCTCGCGCTCCCCGCCCTGCTGCTCTACGGCTGCTACATGTGGCGCCTCTTGACGCTCGCCAGGGCGACTGGGCGGGGCCGCGGCGGGGTCTGGCTTATGAGCCTGACCGTCGCCGCCTCGCTGATCGGCCTCGGCTTATATGATTATGTCGCCTTCCACACGATCAGCGGCCCGTACCAGCGCAGCGACGCGACCACCGACGTGCGGCAGATCGGCATGATCCTGCTGGGGCTCCATCTCGACCGCATGCAAGGCCTGTTTGTTCAGGCGCCTATCTTCCTGCTAGGGGTGTTTGGGCTGGCGCTTTTTGCCGCCGAGGCCTGGCCGCTGGCGCTCGTCACCGGCCTGCTCTACCTCTCTGTGATCATCCCCAACGCCGCGCACACGAACTGGTACGGCGGGATGTCGTTCGCCGGCCGGTTTCACTGGACTGGCGCCCTGCTGTGGAGCTTCCCGCTGCTGTACGGCCTCCGTCACCTGCGGCGGCGCGGGGGCGCGAGGCTGGCCCTGGGGCTTATGATCGGCGCGCTGCTGCTGGAGAGCATCTTTGTCTCGAAGGTGCTGATCCCAAACGCCTATGTGTACAACGCCCCCTTGAGCCGCGCCGCCAGCTGGACCGAGAGCGACCCTTACGCCGACTTTTTTGACCTGACGCCGACCGAGCGGGCGCACCTCTTGCCGTCGTTTCGTGATTTCGACTCGTACCTGACATCGGCGATCAACTGGCTCGCGGGCGGCCTGCTGCTCTACCTGCTCTGGGCGGGGTACTGCGCGCTGCGGGGGCGCGGCAAGGCGTGGCTGGCCGCGGCCGGCGCCGTGCTCATCGCCTCGCTGCTCACCTACTGGGGCCTCCAGCCGCCCGGCGAGCCGCCCGCGGCGCCGGCCCCCGCAGCCCGGCAGCTCAGCCGTCCCCGCGCTCCTTCTCCGCGTGCCAGCCCTGGCCGAGGCCGGCGCGGGTGGCCCAGTCGCCGAATGCCTCGCCGGGCTGGCGCTCGGCGCGCCAGCGCTCCAGCAGCTCGCCCAGCAGCTCGGGCAGCGCAGCCGCTCTCACATCTGCCTGGTAGAGCCGGGAGAGGCGTGTGCCGGCCGGGCTGCCGCCCACATAGACGTGGTAGCGTTCAGGGCCGCGCCCGACCACCCCGATCTCGGCTGTTGGCGGGTGCGAGCAGCTGTTCGGGCAGCCGCTCAGCCGGATGCCGACCTGGTCGCCTGCGAAGCCGCGCCCCTCCAGGTCGCCCAGCAGCTGG
>JAAXUL010000743.1 GCA_013336035.1 Chloroflexales bacterium | reverse complement strand
GGCAGCCTGTCCGACGGCAGCCCCGCGATAATCTGCGATGGCACGCCCGCCGACTGCGTGGCCCTGGCGGTGATGGGCCTGCTCCCGCGCAAGCCCGACCTCGTGGTCTCGGGGATCAACCTGGGGGCGAACCTGGGCACCGATCTGCTCTACTCGGGCACTGTGGCGGCCGCGATGGAGGGGATCGTCTTCGGCGTGCCCGGCATCGCCGTCTCACAGCTGCGGCCGAAAGAAGGCCCCTGGGATTTCCGCGCCGCCCAGGCGGCGGTGGTGCGCCTCGTACACGAGGCCGACGCCCACGGCCTGCCGGCCGGCATCCTGCTCAACCTCAACGCCCCGGCTCGCCCCCCCGAAGAGGTCCACGGTATCCGCATCGCGCGCCTTGGCCGCCGCTCGTACCGCGATGAGCTGGTGGTGCGCCACGACCCACGCGGCCGCCCCTACTACTGGGTCGATGGCTCTGAGCCCGAGGACCACGCTGAGGATGGGACTGATGTCGCCGCGGTCACCGAGGGCTACGTTAGCCTTACCCCGGCCCACATGGACCTGACCAGCCACCGCTGGATCGAGGAGCTGCGCGAGTGGGATCTGGAGTCGTAGGCCTGGAAGGGTGAGCTACGGGGCCTCGCGCCGGCTGATCACGCTGCGACGCTCGCCCTCTGCCGGGCTTACGCCCTGGGGGAGCAGGGCCTCGGCGGCTTCGGTCAGCTGACGAATGTCGGCAAAGGGGCCGTCGTCGCTGGTGACCACAGCGACCGACAGGGCCATCACCGGGGCACGGCCCGCCTGAATGTCGCGGTAGCCGTAGTGAAGCTTAACATCGGCGTCGAAGCGCGAGGTCAGCTCGGCCGCGATTGCCGCGATCTGCTTGGGCGACGAGATGATCAAAAAGTATGGCCCGACCACCATCTGGCCCACAAAGTCGCCCGCGTCGCCCTGCTGGCGCGCGACATCGCATAACAGCAATGCGGTAAACTTCAGCACGTCCTCGCCCACCACCACGCCGTAGTGCTGGGTAAACTGCTCGAAGCCGTTCACGCGGATGAGCGCCAGGGTCCAGTCCGCGGTGGCCAGCAGCTCACGCAGCCGGGCGTTGACCAGCTCGCCTGTGGGCAGGTTGGTGATCGGGTGATACTGCCCTTTACGCCGGCCCTCGCGAAGCTGATTACGGATGACCGACGAGAGCTCCTCGATATCGAAAGGCTTGCCAAGAAAGTAGTCGGCCCGCACCAGATTGTGGGCCGTCAGACGGTTGGCCCGCTCGCTGAAGGCTGTCAGCACAACGATCGGGATGTTCTGAGTGTCAGGGGCCGCCCGCAGCGCCATGCCCACCTCGTAGCCGCTGATGTCGGGCAAGCGCACATCAAGGACGATCAGGTCGGGAGGGGTGGCCCGACAGATCTCCAGGGCCTCACGCCCACGGGTAGCATGCAGCACCGCATACCCCTCCTTCGAGAGATGGATCTCGAGGAGGCGGGCAATCGTTGGGTCATCCTCGACGACCAGGATTGTGTCACGCTCAGGCACCATCATAGCCTTCCCTTGAGGCGCAGCCGAGCCGCAATACCAGAGCCAAGGCACACATATTCGCCAATATGAACGTCTATCCCCTCATGTTTCGCCGTGCCAAAACGCCACTTGCCGAGACACCAAGGGCTTGTTATACTTGAACTTACCGTTTGGTGACAATAATCTCATCTGAGGCGACGCTATGACTGTGGAAGAGTCGAAAGCCGATGACGCCGTCGAGCTGTCTGCAAGCCTCGGATCGCCATACCTCAACCGTGAGCTGAGCTGGATCGAGTTCAACCGACGGGTCATTAGCGAGGCTATTGACTCTAGAAATCCACTCCTCGAGCGGGTAAAGTTTCTAGCCATTTGGGCCTCAAACCTCGACGAGTTTTTCATGATCCGCGTCAGCGGGATCAAGCAGCAGATCAGCGCTGGGGTGCAGAAGCAGTCCCCCGACGGCCTCACCCCCACTGAGCAGCTGGCCGCCGTGCGTCGGGCCCTCATCCCTGCCCTCGAGGAGGAGCGCAACCTGCTGCACAATGATCTGCTGCCGGCGCTCCGAGAGCATAGCATCCAGATCTACGACTACCGTGATCTGAGCAGGCTGCAGCGCGATTGGGTGCGCGACTACTTCCAGCGCCACGTTTTTCCAGTCCTCACCCCCCTGGCCTTCGATAGCAGCAGGCCTTTCCCATTCATCTCGAACCTGAGCCTGAACCTCGCCGTGGTGATCCAGGATCACGAGAAGGGCGAGCTGTTCGCCCGCGTCAAGGTGCCCGAGGTGCTGCCCCGGCTCATCCCCCTGCCCCTCGACCTCTGCAACGCCCCCGGCGACCAGTCGAGCAGACGCCATTCCTGCTTCGTCTGGCTCGAGCAGGTGATCGCGGCCCACCTGGACACCCTTTTCCCTGGGGTCCAGGTGATCGAGAGCCACCCCTTCCGTGTTACCCGCAACGCCGATATGGAGATCGAGGAGGACGAGGCCGATGATCTGCTCGAGACGATCGAGGAGGGTGTGCGCCAGCGCCGCTTCGGCGAGGTGGTGCGCCTCACCGTCGACCGCTCGATGCCCGAGCGCATCGCCGGCCTGCTCCTCACCAATCTGAAGATCAACCCCACTGATCTCTATACCGTGCGCGGCCCCCTTGGCCTGGCCGACCTTATGAGCCTTACACGCCTCGACCGGCCCGACCTGAAAGATAAGCCCCACGTCCCCGTGATCCCCGCCGCGCTCCGCGGCGGCTCCGATATCTTCGAGACCATCCGGGCCGGCGATGTGCTCCTCCACCACCCCTACCACTCGTTCTCGCCGGTGAGCGATTTTATCCACGCCGCCGCCGAAGACCCGCAGGTCCTCGCGATTAAGCAGACTCTCTACCGCGTAGGCAATAACTCGCCGATCGTGCACGCCCTTATGCACGCCCGCGAGATGGGCAAGCAGGTGACGGCGGTCGTCGAGCTGAAGGCCCGCTTCGACGAAGAGAATAATATCATCTGGGCCAGGGCCCTGGAGCGCGCCGGCGTCCACGTCGTCTATGGCCTGGTGGGCGTCAAGGTCCACGCCAAGCTCGCCCTCGTGGTTCGCCAGGAGCAAGAGGGCATCCGCTGCTACGCCCATCTCGGCACTGGCAACTACAACGCCGGCACTGCCCGCGCCTACACCGACCTCGGCCTGCTCACCTGCGACGAGGATATCACCGCTGATGTGGTCGAGCTGTTCAATTCGCTGACGGCCTACGGCCGCCGCGATAGCTATCGCAAGCTGCTGGTGGCCCCCGTCACTATGCGCCGCCGCCTGCTCGAGCTGATCGAGCGCGAGATCACCCGCCAGCAGACCACCGGCAACGGCCATTTGATCTTCAAGATGAACGCTATGGTGGATCTCGAGATGATCGATGCGCTCTATCGGGCCTCGCAGGCCGGGGTGCGTGTCGACTTGATCGTGCGTGGTATGTGCAGCCTGCGCCCCGGCATCCCCGGCATGAGCGAGAACATCCACGTGCGCAGCATCGTCGGTCCCTTCCTCGAGCACCACCGCATCTACTACTTCCATAACGGGGGCAGCTCCGATCTCTATCTCGGTAGCGCCGATATTATGGAGCGTAACCTCGACCGCCGCGTCGAGGAGATGTACCCCCTGGATGACCCCGCCCTCGCCCACTTTGTGCGCGAGACGCTTCTCGAAACCTACCTCGCCGACAATGTGCGGGCCCGCGTCCTGCGCCCCGATGGCACCTACGAGCGCCTCACCCCCACCCCTGGCTTCGAGGTGATCGATAGCCAACGGCCGTCGCGCATGATCCCGGATCGCTGAATGCGCCTTTTCATCGCTCTTGATCTCCCAGAGCCGCTCCGCGCCGAGCTCGCCGCGGCCCAGGCCCGCCTGAGAGGCCACCCGGTGCGCTGGTCTGAACCGGCGGGCATACACCTGACCCTGCAGTTCCTCGGCGAGACAGACCAGGCCCTGGTTGCGCCCCTGCTCGAGGCCCTGTCGGCCATCGCTGTCGCGCCGCTCACGCTTGTGCTCGCCGGGCTGGGCGCCTTCCCAAGCACAAGGCAGCCTCACGTCATCTGGGTGGGCGTCGGCGGGGACACCCAGGCCCTCGCTCGCCTCCAGAGCGCTGTCGCTGCGGCCACCGCCCCCCTGGGCTTCATCCCCGAGCGGCGGGCCTTCACGGCCCACCTGACCCTCGGACGCGCCCGCCAGGAGGCCAGCCCTGAACAGCTACGCGCCCTGGGCGAGGCCCTGGCCCGTATCCAGCCTCCCGCCCCTCTTATATGGGAGGCCACGCGCCCCATCCTCTTCCAGAGCATCCTCACTCCCCGGGGCGCCACCTATACCCAGCTGGGGTGAGGACGCGCCGATCTGCGTGGTGCCGCCCCCTAAGCCAATTCTTACCGCCACGCGCGACCACGATCTGCTACACTGAGAGCATGCACCGCCTGCTCAGCCACCGTCCGGCGCAGCTGATAGCCGCGCTGCTCATCGCCCTCTCTTGCGCCCTCG
>JAAXUL010000742.1 GCA_013336035.1 Chloroflexales bacterium | reverse complement strand
ACGAGCCACTGGAGAGCTGGGTGCTGTGAAAGCAGCATGCCCGGTTCGGAGGGGGGCCGACGGAAAAGTACCTATGCAGTTGGAAAAGAACAACAGCGGGCAACTCGCCGGCGGCCTACCCTACCTGAACGTCAAAGGGCTATCGAGAACCAAGATCGCCAAAAGCGTTCACGACGCGGGATGGGCCGAACTCCGCTTCCAGCTCACCTACAAGGCCCGGTGGGCGGGCAAGCACCTCGTGGTCGTCGGGCGCTTCTTCCCCTCTTCGCGCCTCTGCGGGGCGTGTGGGGCCGTCAATGGCGACCTCACCCTCTCCGACCGCGTGTGGACGTGCGATTGCGGCGCCACTCACGACCGCGACCTCAACGCCGCCCGCAATATTCGTGATCAGGGCCTCAAACTCCTGCTGGCCGGTGGTTCAACGGACAGCATAAATGCCTCCCGAGAGCTGGTAAGTCCCGCCACACGCGGGCACGGCTCGATGACGGAGGAAGCCCCGGCGCTTGCGCCGGGGTAGTTCACGGTGACGCACTATTCGGTAGCAGAAGTATACCGTACCGAGGGTTTCAGGGAGGGCTTGCCCTCCCTGAGAAACGGTCGTAGGCCCGCGCCCCGCTGACAAAGAGCTCGGCGCCGTCGCTGAGCGTGGTGTGGTCGGGCAAGAACGGGACGCCCTCGGTCGGCTCGCCAAACAGGCGCGTGTCAGGGCGGCCGCGGAAGGCGATCAGGGCCGTCTCACCGCCCTGCACGGTCGCCGGGCTGATCAGCAGCGCCACCGGGCGGGGCGCCATGGTGTAGACCTCGCCATCAACCGTGCTCTCGCCGCGCAGGCCGTCGTCCCAGCGCACCTCGCCGTCCTGGTAGCTCCAGCCCTCGCGGTGCCCATCGCGGTAGACAAAGCCGCCCAGGTCGCCCGGGCCGAGGATGGGGCCCACCGCGGCGAGGAAGGTCCACATATTCCCGCCGGTGTTCTGGCGCAGGTCCACGATCCAGCCGCAGGCCGGGGGCTGGGGTAAAGGTGCGAGCCCCAATCCCAGGGGAGCGCGAGGTAGCCGACGCCCGCCCCGCCAGCGTCGATCCGCCGCCCGCTCGGCTTGCCCTCGTAGCTGACCTGCGCCGATTGCAGGGTCACCTCCCGCGGCGTGGGCTCGCCCGGCCGCCGGATGATGAAGTGGCTTGACGCTGGGAGGGGGAGATTGGCGCGGGTGGCGGCGTAGTCGGCATAGGCGACCCCATCCACCTGGATGATCTGGTCGCCGACCTGCAAGCCGGCCCGCGCGGCGGGGCCGCCTGGCTCGAGGAAGACAATGGTGCCGTCGCCCCGCAGCTCGTGGGAGCCGAAGGATCGCACCCCGGCGCCGAGGATGCCGGGGTCGACCAGGAAGGCGTTGCGGTCGCCGGCGGCGTTGATGGCGGCGAGGACGTGGCGGATGGCGGGGTAGGTGTCGGCGATGGTGGCCGGGTGGGGGGCGAGGGCCAGGGCCTCGGCGCGCAGGGCGGGCCAGTCGGCCACTCGGTCGTGGAGCGCGGCGTGGGCCTCGACCCAGTCGAGGGCGTTGGTCAGGTACTCGGCGGGGGCCTGGGGTGGGGGCGCGCCACAGGCCGCCAGGGCCATAGCCAGGAGCAGCGCGAGCGCGCCGATGATGGCGCGGGGGTGCCGTTTCATGGCTGCCCCTCGCGCGGCGGCTCGGGCGCCTGGTCGAGGGCGGGCGCCACGGCCTCGGATGCTGGCCGCACGACGGGCGGTGCAGATGTGGGCTGGCCCACGAGTGCGACGGCCGGGTGGGGGGAGGTGCGCAGTGCCGGCCCTGATGCGGGTGCGTGAATCGCGAGAGAAAGCGTGGTCAACGCGGCAACCAGCAGGACGATCCCGAGCCAGATGAGCGTCTGGCCAATGCGCGGAGGCGCTTCAGCTCCCATTGCCTTCTCCTTACGTGATACGGCGCCAAGGCCCTCGGTGGCAGACGCGCTCCCGGCGGGAGCGAGCTCGAAGCGGGACCACGCCCACCCCTCGTACCAGAAGGCGTCCTGGATGGAGCCATTGGGGCCGACCCACCAGAGCTCCATGCTGTTGGGGATGCGCGAGACGACGGTGATGCCCCCTTCTGCGGGCAATGAGTAGCACCATCATTAGCCGGATTCGCCAATGAAGTCGTACATCTTCTTGCGGCGTAGAGCAGAATCTTGCTACAACAATGTTGTGGCATCGGATTGGTCCGCCGCGCGCTGATCGGACTCCCCGTGTGTGCGCTGGTATTCTACCGGATGGGCAAGCGGTTGCTGATGGTAGGCCACCCGCTTGATGTTGAGCAGGTGGGTATAGCTGACATTGTCCGTCGTCGAGGTGCCGCCGAAGGTCCCACAGCCCAGGGTGAGCGAGGGGACCAATCCGTTGCCCATCCCGATGCAGCCCTGGGCGCCCGGGCCGTTGACCAGGATGCGGCTTGCCTCCAGCGCCTGGCCGAACTGGGCGACCCGGGCCGGGTCGCCACTGTGGATGATCGCGGTATGCCCTCGCCCCTCGCGGTGGAGGAGCGCCTGGCAGACTGCCAGTCCTTCCCGCTCCCCCGCCACCGTGAAGAACGAGAGAACTGGCGCGAGCTTCTCGCCACCGAGCGCGCCGGCGATGGCCGCTACGTCCACTGGAATGACTATGAGGTGCACGGGCCATGGGCGCCGGATGCCCAATTGCTCGGCGAGCAGACCCGCAGCTTGCCCCACAAGCTCGCCACGGAGCCGGCCCATGGTGGAGTCACACAGCCGCGCCTCAGCGCCCCGCGCCTCTTCCAGCGTCAGCACCGCGGCACCCTCCATCTCCAGTGCTGCCATCAGGCGGTCCCGCACAGCACTGTCGACCACCAGATGCTGCTCCGCACCGCAGATCAGTCCGTGGTCGAAGGTCTTGCTGGCGACAATATGCTGGGTGGCGGCCTCCACATCCGCATCGGCACAGACATAGGCTGGGGCATTGCCGGGCCCCACACCGATGGCGGGCGTTCCCGAGCTGTAGGCCGCCCGCACCAGGCTGACCCCACCCGTCGCGAGGATGAAGCCGACGTCCCGATGCCGCATCAGCTGCAGCGTAGTTGCCCGAGAGGTCCGCTGTCGTACCCACTGGACCAGCGCAGGCGGAGCCCCGTGGCGGCGCAATGCCGCCTGAATCAGGGTGCCGGCGCGCTCGCCCACCCCCTGGGCCCGGTGGTGGCAGCTGAGCACCAGCGCGTTGCGGCCTTTCAGGGCGATGAGGGTCTTGAAGACCAGCGTCGCGACCGGGCTGGTCCGTGGGATGAGCCCAAGCACCACGCCGACCGGGCTGGCGATCTCGGCGACCTGACGCGTGGGGTCTGCCCGGATAACCCCAGCGGCTGGCTGGCCCGCCAGGCTCTGATAGACCGCCAGGCTCGCGAAACGGTTCTTCAGCGTCTTGTCCTCAGCGTTACCGATGCCGGTCTCGACCACCGTCGCCACGGCCAGCTCATCGGCGTGGGCCGCGATGGTGGTGGCGATGTCGTGAAGCAAGGCATCGACGCGAGCTTCCGGCCACGGGCCGAACGCGCGCTGCGCGCGTTCGGCCTGCGCAACCACCTGGTCGACCTCGTCATCCATGGGCATCATCCCCTGGCGCACGTTGCCGTGTAATCGATCAGTTCACCGTCGTCCGGCTGTGAGTGCGATGCAGACGCGAGGGTACCACGCGAGGACTCCCAGCGTCACGGGACGAGGGCCCCACCACTTGTCCCAGCTGCGGTAGGAGTGCCCAACCGAATCAGGCGTGGCGCTTCCGTGGCTGCGGAGCCCCTCAGAAGGGGAGATACCGCGAGCGCTAGCGTGCCTGCTGTCCCGCCTACTCCTCGCCAGGGATCACGCCCAGCTATGGCACGGTCACGGGTTGTGATCCAGCTCACCCCTGCTCGATCGTGTAGAACTCAATCGAGCCCGACGCAATCAGCCCGTCCATAGTGCCCTGGCCCTCGCGAAAGCGCCGGCTCGTGAACAGCTCGGCGCGCCATTGCTCATAGGCGGCCAGGCTCTCATGCCGACCTTCCAGCACCATGGTCTCCATCGGCCCGCTGAGGTCGGTGAGGAGCACGGGCCGCTCCGGAGCACCGTGCGTGGCCTGCTTGAACCCTTCTACCAGCGCGCCGATCTTGCCGTGGTGGGCGTGAAAGACCATGCGGACGAGGATCATGACAAGTTCCTTCTGCTGTGTGCTTCGGTTCCATAGGGCGAGCATACCAGGATGGTGGTGACAAACTGGCGACAGACCGGCACCCTGCGGTGCGCACACCATGCCTGCGCGCACGCCGGTCGCATGGTGGTCGGCGGGAGGAGCCGGTCATGGGAGGGGCGACACGCGGGCAGGCGGGTGCTACAGGTGCAGCGCCTCGGCGATCGCTTCCTCAAGGCTGAGCGCGGCGCCGGCGGCGTAGCCCGCGTTGTACGCGGCGTCGCCAAGCGTCGCGCGGGCCAGGGGCTCGTAGCGGGCGCGCTCGGCCTGGTCGGCGGGCCAGGGGCGGAGAT
>JAAXUL010001535.1 GCA_013336035.1 Chloroflexales bacterium | reverse complement strand
CGGCGCAAGCACAGATCGCTGCGGACGAAGGGCTCACGGCGGCGCTACAAGCGCTCACAGGCCGGGAGGTTGCGGCAGGCGGCACGGTCGTCTCATTCGAGGGCGCCCAGACCGGCGATGTGAAGATTGACACCGTGGCGGGCCGAGACGTAATCAAGATTACGGTCAACGTCTACTACCAGCCGCCAGTCTTGGACACCGCTCAATCCCCAACACCTTCAACTGGCGCGCTCCCTGGTGCCACAGGAGCGTCGTGCTTCATCAGCTACAGCACGGGGTGTCCAACGACGCAGTAAACTAGAACCTCATGACGATTAGAACTTTCCCTTCGCGGCTCACCCGCTTGCCCCGCTTCCCCGTACCATGGCCCTCAGAAGGAGGGGCCATGAAAACCGACACCGAGGTACAGCTGATGCTCCGTACTCGCAGCAAGGGAAAGACCCTCGAACAAGCCGCCGCCCGCGCCGGGATGAGCGTACCCACCGCCCGCAAGTATCTGCGCGCGGCCACCCTCCCCAGTGGCATGCGCCACCCGCGCGACTACCGCACCCGCACCAATCCGTTTCTCGCCGACTGGTCCTGGGTCGAGCAGCAGCTCCAGCGTGACGCGGCACTCCAGGCCAAGACGCTCTTTACCATCCTCGCTGAGCGCTATCCTGAGCGCTATGCCCCTGGCCAGCTGCGCAGCTTCCAGCGCCACGTCGCCACCTGGCGCGCCCTCCACGGCCCCGATCATGACGTCATCTTTGAGCAGATCCACCAGCCCGGCCAGCGCGGCCAGTCCGACTTCACCCATATGGAGGAGCTGGCCATCACCATCGCCGGGGCGCTCTTCCCGCATCTGCTCTTCCACTTCGTGCTGACCTACTCCAACATCGAGGCCGTCGCCCTCTGCTTCACCGAGAGCTTCGAGACCCTCGCCGAGGGGCTGGAATTCTGCCTCTGGCAGGTCGGTGGCGTGCCGGAGAATCACCGCACCGACAACCTCTCGGCGGCGCTCCAGAGCATCGAGCCTGACGGCCAGCGGCGCTGGACCGACGGCTATCTGGCCCTGATGAGCCACTACGGCATGACCCCGTCCACCAATACCGCCGGCGAAGCCCACGAGAACGGCGATGTCGAGCAGGCCCACCACCGCTTCAAAGAGGCGGTCGACCAAGCGCTCCGGGCGCGCGGCAGCCGCGACTTTGCCGACCGGGCCAGCTACGTCGCCTGGCTCCAGGAGCTGGCCCGCAAGCGCAACCAGACCCGCCACTGCGCTGGACGACCGAGCTGGACACCCTGCGCCCCCTGCCCACCAGCCCGCTGCATCCCTGTCGCGAGCTGCCTCTCACCGTCACCCGCTTCAGCACCATCCGCGTGCTGCACAACACCTACTCGGTGCCCTCGCGTCTGATTGGCGTGACCTTGACCGTGCGCGTGCGGGCCGAAACGCTCGAACTCTACGTCGGCAGCAGCCTGACCCTGACCCTGCCGCGCCTGCACGGGCGCTTTGGCTGCCACATCGACTATCGCCACCTGATCTGGTCGCTGGTGCGCAAGCCCGGCGCCTTTGCCCAGTATCGCTTCCGTGACGAGCTCTTCCCGACGACTGCCTTTCGGGTCGCCTATGACACCCAATTTTGACTCTGCTGGCCCACGGGTTGCGCAACGAGCTTTAGGGCGCGGGCGTGGAGGGCAGCACAAGAGCGGCGGCCAGGGCTGGTGCAATCCCATACACCATCACCCGATAGCGGGGCACCTCGCTCGCGCAGGCGTTGC
>JAAXUL010000741.1 GCA_013336035.1 Chloroflexales bacterium | reverse complement strand
CGCCTTGTCGAGGGCGACGAGGAGGTCACCGTCAGCTTTGCCGACCGTGAGCGCCGCCTCCTCGCCAGCTTCGCCCGCCTCCAGCGTATCGCGGGGTGAGGCTCGCGCTGCTCGCCATGTTTGGAATCCCCCAGCGAGCGGAGCGAGCACTCACCCACTCACCCCCGCTTCAGCGCCTCGACCAGGAACTCGCGCAGGGCTCGCGCCGCGGGCGAGGCCACCCGGTCGCCGCGCCAGACCAGCCCCAGCGAGCGCTGGAGCTTCTGATCGCTCACCTGCAGGGCCACCAGATCTTCAGCCTGATGGACGGCCAGCCGGGGCACCAGAGCCACGCCGATGCCAGCAGCCACGAAGCGCAGCAGCGTGTCTGTCTCGCCGCCGTCGAGCACTACCCGCGGGGTAAATCCCGCCGCCAGGCAGGCGCTGAGGGTGGCCTCCCGCAGCTCATAGTTCTCCGGCGACAGCACCCAGGGTGCGTCCTCGAACTCGCCGATCTTCACCGTCTCGCGGTCCGCCATCGGATGGCCCTTCCAGACCGCAATAACCATCTCCTCGGTGAACAGCGGCACCACCGTCAGGTGCTCGTCCTCGACTGGCAGCGTCACTACCGCCACGTCCGTAAGCCCTGTCTCGAGCAGGTCGAGTAACGTCTGTACCCCGGCCTCGTGGAGCCGTAGCTCGATGCCAGGGTAGCGTCTGTTAAACGCCGCCAGGACCGTGGGCAGTAGCTGGGTGCCTACCGTAGGCGGTGTGCCGACCGTCGCCCTTCCCCGCCGTAGGCCGATCCGCTCGGCCATCTCGGCTCGAGCCGCCTCGACCTGGGCCATCACGGCTCGAGCGTGGGGCAACAGGGCCTCACCCGCCTCTGTCAGCCGCACATTGCGGCCCACCCGGTCAAACAGCGCCACACCCAGCTCCTGCTCGAGCTGGCTGATCTGCTTGCTCAGCGCTGGCTGCGCAATGTGCAGCTCGGCCGCAGCTCGCGTGACGTGGGAATGACGAGCCACCGCCTCGAAGTAGCGCAGATGTCGTAGTTCCATAACCTCGCGGAGGATCGCGACTACTCAGCCTCAGATTTGTGCGTGCCAGGCCAGGCTGAAATATAAGCCCCGCAGCATTGCGGCACTGTACGCTGCCGCTGCTCCAGTATAGCAGAAACTAGATGGAAGAGATCTGTTCGAGTGCCGTGCTATAATGAACCCGTTATTGATCGACTGCTAGTCTCGACCGAGAGGTTCGCCTATGCGCCAGACCCTGGTACTCCTGGCTGTGCTGATCGCGCTAGCTACCCCTTCGTTCCCTGTCGCCGCCGCCCCCGCCTCGCAGGCTCCCCAGGACGGGGCGTTCGCTTTCTTCCCCGAGACCGGCCACAATCTCGGCCTTCAGATCAAGCGTTTCTTCGACCTCAATGGCGGCCTGGCCACCTTTGGCCCACCCCTCACCGAGCTGATCGTCAGCGCCGATGGCCTTCAGGTCCAGTACTTTGAGCGCGCGCGCTTCGAGTATAACCCCGCCGCGGCCCTCGATCAGCGCCTCGCCGTCACCCGTGCCGGTGCCATCCTCAGCGCCGGTCGCACCGAGCCCGCCTTCCAGTGGCTGGCCGCCTCGCCAGATCCCGCCCGCACCTTCTTCCCCGAGTCCGGCCATACGCTTGGCGGCGCCTTCCAGTGGTTCTGGCAGACCCGGGGCGGCCTCCCCGCCTTCGGCTACCCTGTCTCCGAGGAGCTGAAAGAATGGGACCCCGCCGCGGGCACCGAGCGCCTCGTCCAGTACTTCGAGCGCGCGCGCTTCGAGTATCATCCCGAGAGCGCCGGCACCCCCGACGAGGTGGCGCTCTCCCCCGTCGGCCGCTGGCTCCTCGAGCGCGACCCCGTCGCCCTGGCTGCCGTGGCGCCCGCGCGCCCCATCGAGCTGCTGGGCCAGGCCACAACTGGCTTCCCCACCTCTTCGACCGAGCGTGTCACTAACATTAGCCGGGCTACCGCCATGGTCGATGGGCTTGTCGTCCCCCCCGGCGCCGAGTTCTCTTTTAACGCTGTGGGCGACTTCTCCGAGGCCAACGGCTTCGTCGAGGGGTATGGCATCGTCGGCGGCCGCCTCGAGAAGGTTATCGGCGGCGGGCTCTGCCAGGTCTCAACCACGCTCTTCCGCGCCGTTTCGAACGCCGGCCTTCAGGTCACCCGCCGCGTCGCGCACAGCCATATCGTCTACTTCTACGAGAACATCCTCGGCTTCGATGCGACCGTCTACACGCCAAGCGTTGACTTCCGCTGGCGCAACGACACTGCCGGCCCTGTCTATATTGTCGGCCTCACCGACGTCGGCAGCGCCCGCGTCACCTTCCTGCTCTACGGCCACTCCGACGGCCGCAGCGTTCGCTACCAGGGCCCCGTCGAGAAAAACTGGAAGCAGCCGAGTATGGCTATCTGGCAGTTTGACTCTAGCCTCCCCGACGGCGCTGTCCGCCAGATGGTCCATGGTCGCCCCGGCGTCGATGTCACCTACACCCGCATCATCACCTTCGTCGATGGCACCTCCCGCGTAGACCCCTATGTCACTCGCTACACTCCCTGGGAAGACTTCTTCGTCTACGGGCCTGGCGTTAAACCGCCAGCCGGCGTTAAAGTGATCGCGCCCAAAGGCTAACATGGAGCTATGGTCAACCTCACACCGCTGTGCACCGAGTGTAAGCTTGTCGCGCCTATCTGGGGCGGCTCACGTCTTGCCGCCTGGCTGAACCTGCCGGAGCCCCGGCCCGCTCGTATCGGCGAGACGTGGCAGGTCTTCGATACGAACCTCGTTACCACCGGCCCTTTCCGCGGGCGCTCCCTGGCCGACCTCGCTGCCGAGCACGGCCCGGCTCTTGTCGGCACCCGCACAGCTGCCCGCTACGGCGCCGACCTCCCCCTCTTGGCGAAGTTTATCGACGCCAACGAGCGCCTCTCCATCCAGGTCCACCCCGATGACCGCTATGCCCACAGCCGTGAGGCTCACACCGGCTTCCACGGTAAGACTGAGGCCTGGTATATCCTGGAAGCCGTGCCCGGGGCCACCGTGACCTATGGCCTTAGCCGCTCCTGCACCCGCGACGAGTTCGCGGCGGCTGTGGCCAGGGGTTCCGTCGAGGCCATGCTGTGCCAGCTGCCCGTCGCCCCCGGCGACGTGATCTTCGTCCCCGCCGGTACGCTCCACGCGATCAACGCCGGGATTGTCCTCTTCGAGATTCAGCAGAAGTCCGACCTCACCTATCGTGTCTACGACTATGGCCGCCTCGACGCGAAGACCGGCTTGCCCCGCGAGCTGCACCTCGCCAAAGCCCTGGAGGTCAGCAGCTTTGACCCCACCCCCGGCGGTAAGGTAGCTCCTCTGCCCCTGAGCCCTGGCCGTGACCTGCTGATCGCCTGCCCGTATTTCGCCCTCGAGCGCTGGTCTTCTAACGCCCCAATGGCAGGCGCCACCGACCCAGGCACCCTCGAGATCCTCACCGTGATCGGTGGCAGGGGCGAGCTTGGCTGGCCCGCCGGTAGCCTGCCCCTTGCTCGTGGCGACTCGGTTGTCCTCCCGGCTACCTTTGGCGACTGGACCATCACGCCTGGCCTTGGCGCGTTCACCCTGCTCCGCGCCTATGTGCCCGACCTCGACACCCTCGCCGCCGAAGCCCGGCGGATCGCCGGCGACGAGCAGCGCGCGGCCGAGGTAGTTCGCCGATGAGTGTGCGTGTAAAGGCTGTGAAGAACACGCTGCGCTTTTTTGTCCCCCCCGAGTCCCTGCGCGGCGACGAGGTCCACCTCGCTGACCAGGGCCTGGCCCACCAGATCGGTCGGGTTCTCCGCCTTGGCCCCGGCGATCAGGTGCTGCTCCTCGACGGACATGGCACGGCCTGCGAGGTAGAGCTCACCGCCCTCGGGCGCGACGAGCTGCGCGGGCGTGTCACGCGGCGCGCTCCGGCCGAGGGCGAGCCCGCGCTCGCCCTCGACATCTTCCTGCCCCTGATCAGGCCAGAGCGCTTCGAGTGGGCCCTCCAGAAGTGCGTCGAGCTAGGCGCGGCCCGGCTTGTGCCGGTCGCATTCGCCCGCTCGCTCGCCGCCGACCGCGCCGACGCCCGCAAGCTTGATCGCTGGCGTCGCATCGTCCGTGAGGCTGCCGAGCAAGCATGCCGCGGCATCCTCCCCGCCGTCGATGCGCCGCTGCCCTTCGCCGCGGCCTGCGCGCAGGCCGCTACTGCCGACCTGGCCCTCATCCTCTGCGAGGGCGAGGCCCACTTCCTCGGCTCCATCTTCAAGGATCCCACCGCGCCGGCCGGGGAGCGCTACAAAGCCATCGCGCCCCGGGGGCAGTTCTACCGCGAGGGGAAGCACGACCCCACGATGACCAAGGAGAAGTACCGGGAGCTCCTCACCGCCATGGACCTGGGCGGCGTATCGCCCGAGCAGCGGGCGCGGGCGATCGAGACCCGTCAGACGGTCTGCGCCTCGGTGTCTCCGGACGGCATCAAGTGGACGAACGTGGAGAAGCCCATCCTCGACGTGGG
>JAAXUL010000740.1:3410-4533 GCA_013336035.1 Chloroflexales bacterium | reverse complement strand
TCTGCGTGCAGCACGAGTACGGGATCTTCGGCGGCGCCGCCGGCAGCGACCTGCTCGCGCTCCTACGCGCCCTGCGCGCCCCGGTCGTCACCACCCTGCACACGATCCTGCGCGAGCCCACCGCGCAGCAGCGCAGCGTGCTGATCGCGCTGGCCCAGCTCTCCGACCGGCTGGTAGTCATGAGCGAGCGCGGCGCGACCTTCCTGCGCGAGATCTACGGCGTGGCCGCCGAGAAGATCGACGTCATCCCGCATGGTATCCCTGACGTGCCCTTCCTCGACTCGAGCTTCCACAAGGACCAGCTGAACGTCGAGGGTAAGCAGGTGCTGCTCACCTTCGGGCTGCTCTCGCGCAACAAGGGCATCGAGCATGTCATCGCGGCCATGCCGGGCATCCTCGCGCGCCACCCCAACGCGATCTACCTTGTGCTCGGCACGACCCACCCGCACGTGCGGCAGCACGAGGGCGAGGTCTACCGCGAGAGCCTGCAGCAGCTCGCCCGCGAGCTCGGGGTCGAGCGGCAGGTGGTCTTCTACGACCAGTTCGTCGCGCTCGACGAGCTGGTGCGGTTCATCAGCGCGGCCGACATCTATATCACGCCCTACCTGAACCCGGCCCAGATCGTCTCGGGCACGCTGGCCTACACCGTCGGCGCCGGCAAGGCGGTGATCTCGACGCCCTACTGGTACGCCGAGGAGCTGCTGGCCGATGGGCGCGGGGTGCTGGTGCCCTTCGCCGACCCGGCGGCGATCGCCGAGCAGGTGCGCGAGCTGCTCGACAACGATGTCGCCCGCCACGCGATGCGCAAGCAGGCCTACCTGCTCGGGCGCGCGATGACCTGGCCAACGGTCGCCCAGCGCTATCTAGAGTCCTTCCAGCGCGCCCGCGCCGAGCACCGGCTGAGCGAGCGCGTGCAGTTGCGCCGCCGGACCCTCGTCCAGCGCGGGGCCGACCTGCCGCCGCTCAGCCTGCAGCACCTGCGGCGCATGACCGACGATACGGGAATGGTGCAGCACGCCGTGATGGCGGTGCCAAACGTGAACGAGGGCTACACGACCGACGACAACGCGGTCTTGCCCCACGCCCTGCTGCTCAGCGGGGTCGCGCTTGGTCGCGCCGATAT
>JAAXUL010000740.1:0-3400 GCA_013336035.1 Chloroflexales bacterium | reverse complement strand
GCTACACGACCGACGACAACGCGCGGGCGCTGATCGCCGCCATAAAGCTAGAGGAGCTCGCGCAGCCTGAGGTCGCGGCTCTGGCGACGCGCTACATGGCCTTCCTCTGGCACGCCTTCAACCCGGCGGTGGGGCGCTTCCGCAACTTCATGGCCTACGATCGCCGCTGGCTAGAGGAGGTTGGCTCGGAGGACAGCCACGCCCGGGCGCTATGGGCCCTGGGCACAACGCTGGGCCGCTCGGCGAGCCCGGCGCTAGTCGGCGTGGCCGGCCCGCTCTTCGCCCAGGCCCTCCCGGCGGCGCTGGCCCTCACACACCCGCGGCCGGTGGCCTTCGCGCTGCTCGGTCTCCACGAGTATCTGCAGCGCTTCACCGGCGACCAGCGGGTTCAGCATGCCCGCGCCACGCTCGCCGAGGGCCTGCTGGCGCGCTACCAGGCCAGCCGCTCCGATGACTGGCGCTGGTTCGGCGAGGAGCTCACCTACGACAACGCGCTCTTGCCCCACGCCCTGCTACTGAGCGGGAGCGCGCTCGGCCGCGCGGATATGCGCGACAGCGGGCTAGAGGCGCTAAGCTGGCTCGCGTCGCGCCAGCAGGCCGAGGCGGGCCACTTCGCGCCGGTGGGCTGCAACGGCTTCGCCCGGCGCGGCGGCCTGGTGGCGCGCTTCGACCAGCAGCCGCTCGAGGCCCACGCCATGGTGCTGGCCGCGCTCGACACCTGGCGCATCACTGGCCACGAGTCGTGGCTTGTGGAGGCCCAGCGCGCGTTCGACTGGTTCCTCGGGCACAACGACCTGGGGCTGTCGCTCTACGACCCGACTACGGGCGGCTGCCGCGACGGGCTGCTGGTCGACCGGGTTAACCAGAACCAGGGCGCCGAGTCGACCCTGGCCTTTCTGCTGGCCCATCTAGAGCTGCAGCGCGCCACCGAGCTAAAGGCCGCCGTGCTCGTGACCGGTGAGCGGGCCGTGAGCGAGCGGAGCGGGGCGCCGGCGCTGCGTAACGGCCGGGCGCGCATCGGCGGCGCGCGATGAGAATCGCCATGCTGGCGCCGATCGCCTGGCGCGTGCCGCCCAGGCACTATGGCCCCTGGGAGCGGGTGGTGTCGCTGCTGACCGAGGGGCTGGTAGCGCGCGGGGTCGATGTGACCCTGTTCGCCAGCGCCGACTCGCAGACCGGCGCGCGCCTCGCTGCGGTCTGCCCGCGCCCCTACGCCGAGGATCCCTCGCTCGACGCCAAGGCGTGGGAGTGCCTGCACATCGCCTCGCTCTTCGAGCGCGCCGGCGAGTTCGACCTGATCCACAACCACTTCGACTTTCTGCCGCTCTCCTACAGCGCCCTGGTCGCGACGCCGGTGCTGACCACGATCCACGGCCTCTCGTCGGCGAGCATCCTGCCGGTCTACCAGCGCTACAACCGGCACAGCCACTACGTCGCGATCAGCAACGCCGACCGCCACCCATCGCTCGACTACCTCGCCACGGTCTACCACGGCATCCCGCTCGACGAGTTTACGCTGCGCCGCGCGCCCGACGAGTACCTGCTGTTCTTCGGGCGCATCCACCCCGACAAGGGCGCCGCAGAGGCGATCGAGGTGGCGCGGCGCTCGGGCCGGCGCCTGATCATCGCCGGGATCGTCCAGGATGAGGCCTACTTCGCGCAGCGCGTCGCGCCGCATCTCGACGGCGACCGCGTGCGCTATATCGGCTCGGTCGGCCCCGCCGAGCGCGATGCGCTGCTGGGCGGCGCCTACGCGCTGCTGCACCTGATCAGCTTCGACGAGCCCTTCGGGCTCAGCATGGTCGAGGCGATGGCCTGCGGCACGCCCGTGATCGCCTACGACCGCGGCTCGGTGCCAGAGGTCGTCCGGCACGGCGAGACCGGCTGGGTCGTCGCCGAGATAGAGGCCGCCGTCGCGGCGGTGTCCGCCGTTGGCACGCTCGACCGCGCGCGGATCCGCGCCTATGTCGCGCAGCATTTCAGCCGCGAGCGGATGGTTGACACCTACCTACAGCTCTATCACGACGTGTGTCGCCACCATGTGCTCGCCAGCTCCCCGGGCCAGCGCGAAAGGATAGCATCATGAGCGAGCACTACCCGACCTTGTTCCACCGCCACCGCGGCAACCCGCTCCTGACCGCGGCCGACTGGCCGTACCCGATCCACACGGTCTTCAACCCGGGCGCGACGCGGCTCGCCGACGGCACCACCCTGCTGCTCTGCCGCGTTGAGGACCGGCGCGGCCACTCGCACCTGTGCGCCGCGCGCTCGGCCAACGGCGTCAACGGCTGGCAGATCGACGCGCAGCCGACCATGCCGGCCGAGCCGGAGCAGCGGCCGGAGGAGCTGTGGGGCATCGAGGACCCGCGCATCACCTACGTGCCCGAGCTCGGCCGCTACGCGGTGGTCTACACATCGTACGCCCGTGGCGGGCCTGGGGTGTCGCTGGCGCTGACCGAGGATTTCCAAACCTTCGAGCGCGTAGGCGTGGTGATGCAGCCAGAAGATAAGGACGCCGCGCTGCTACCGCACCGCATCGGCGACTCGTGGGCGCTGATCCACCGCCCGGTCGGGCCGTCGGGGGCGCATATCTGGATCTCCTACTCGTCCGACCTGCGCCACTGGGGGAGCCACAAGGTGATACTCGAGGCGCGGCGGGGCGCCTGGTGGGACGCCAACAAGATCGGGCTGTCTACGCCGCTGATCGAGACGCCGGAGGGCTGGCTGATGATCTACCACGGGGTGCGCCAGACGCCGGCGGGCTGCCTCTACCGGCTCGGGCTGGCCCTGTTCGATCTAGAGACGCCCGAGCACTGCCTGCTGCGCGGCGACACCTGGGTCTTTGGGCCAGAGGAGCCCTACGAGCGCACCGGGGATGTCGGCAATGTGACGTTCCCCTGCGGGGTGACGGTCGGCGACGATGGTGACAGTCTCAACATGTACTATGGCGGCGCCGATAGCTGCGTGGCGCTGGCGACCAGCAGCATCCACACGCTGCTCGACTGGCTCCACGCCTATGGTCGCCCGCCGCTGGACAGCTGAGGTTATGGCACGCCGCAGGCAGCGTCGTCTAAACCCGATGCTATGCTCACCGGTGTAGCAGCCGCGCCATCGTCTCCACAAGGCCCTTCAGGCTAACGGGCTTGGTCAGGTAGGCGCTCGCGCCGGCCGCCAGGCAGCGCTCGCGGTCGCCGGGCATGGCCAGGGCGGTGAGCGCGATGATGGGCGTGACCGCACATGCGGGCCTGGCCCGCAGACGGCGGATAGCCTCCAGCCCGTCCATCTCCGGCATCTGGATGTCCATCAGGATCACATCCGGGCACACCTCGCCGGCCCGCTCGAGGGCCTCCAGGCCGTTGCGGGCGACCACCACCTGGTAGCCCCTGGCCTGCAGGTAATC
>JAAXUL010001534.1 GCA_013336035.1 Chloroflexales bacterium | reverse complement strand
GGTGCCGGTGGTGGATCTGCCCCTCGGCGCCACTGAGGACCGGGTCTGCGGCACGCTCGATATCGAGCGGGCCCTGACCCAGGGCGTGCAGTCGTTCGCGCCGGGTCTGCTGGCGCGGGCCAACCGTGGCTTTCTCTACATCGATGAGGTGAACCTGCTCGAGGATCACCTGGTTGACGTGCTGCTCGACGTGGCCGCCAGCGGCGTGAATGTGGTTGAGCGCGAGGGTATCTCGATCCGCCACCCGGCCCGCTTTGTGCTGGTCGGCTCGGGCAACCCCGAGGAGGGCGACCTCAGGCCCCAGCTGCTCGACCGCTTCGGCCTGCACGCCCGGATCACAACGATCACCAGTGTCGATGAGCGGGTAGAGATTGTGAAGCGCCGCCGGGCCTATGACAACGACCCCCACGCCTTCGCGGCCAGCTGGGAGAAGGAGACCGCGAAGCTCCAGCGTAAGATCAAGGCCGCCCAGAAGCGCCTGCCCGAGGTGACCCTGCCCGACCCGGTGCTATATAAGATCGCCGAGCTGTGCGTGAAGCTTGAGATCGACGGCCACCGCGGCGAGCTGACCCTCAGCCGGGCCGCGACCTCGCTGGCCGCCCTCGAGGGCCACGATGAGGTGCGGGTGGAGGATGTGCGCCGGATTACGATCCTGGCCCTGCGCCATCGCCTGCGCAAGGACCCGCTGGAGACTCAGGACGACGCGGTGCGCATCGAGCGGGCCGTCGAAGAGGTGCTGGCATAGCACGGTGATTAGAAGGGTTCTCAGGGAGGGCCTGCCCCTCCCTGGCTCCTCCCTACTATGACAACCCTTTCTTTCTCGGCTCTGGTCGGCCTCGACGCCGCACGCCAGGCCCTTCTGCTTCTGGCTGTTGACCCGGGCCTCGGCGGCGTGGTCGTCGCAGCCGGCGTCGGCACCGGCAAGAGCACCATGGTGCGCTCGTTCGCCCGCCTGATGGATGCGCCGATCTTTGTGGAGCTGCCGGTCGGCGTGACGGAGGACCGGCTGCTGGGCGGCCTTGACCTCGAGGCAACCCTCGCCCGCGGCGAGCGCGTCCACCGCAGCGGTCTGCTGGCCCGCGCTAACGGGGGCCTGCTCTACGCCGACGGCGTCAATCTGCTCGACGATAGCACGGTTAACCACCTGCTGGCGGCCCTCGATAGCGGCGTGGTGCGCGTCGAGCGCGAGGGCCTGAGCGTGGTCGAGCTGTCGCGCTTCGCGCTGATCGCTACCTATGACCCGGCCGAGGGCCCGCCGCGCCGTCACCTGCTCGACCGGGTGGGCCTGATCGCCGCGCCCGTGTCCCACGCCCCCAGCCCCGCCCGCGCCGAGGTGGTGCGCCGCAATCTGGCCGTCGATCGGCAGCGGCTGAAGCCCGCGCGGCGGGCTCGTAAGGGCCAGGCCCCCGACATCGCGAATATTGGCGCCTCGTTCGACGACGAGGACACGCTGCTGCGGGCGATGGTCCTGGCCGCCCGCGAGGCCCTGCCCGAGGTGACGATTGAGGACCACCAGACGAGCCAGCTGATCCAGGCCGCCCTGGCGCTGGGCGTTGAGGGCCATCGGGCCGACGTCTTTGCGACGCGGGCCGCCCTGGCCTCGGCCGCGCTGGCGGGCCGCGACGCGGTGTCCGACGAGGATATGGAGCGCGCGGTGCGCTTTGTGATCCTGCCGCGGGCCACCCGGGTGCCCCAGGTCGAGGAGCAGGCCCCGCCCCCGCCCCCCGACGAGGCCCCGCCTCAGCCTGAGCAGCCCCCGCCCCCTG
>JAAXUL010000739.1 GCA_013336035.1 Chloroflexales bacterium | reverse complement strand
CCCCACTCTCGGCGTTGCAGCAACGACTGCTGGCGCTGGCTGGGTTGGAGCCAACGTGCTACCTGCGTCTGGTTGAGCATTCCTCTGAACCGCCTGGGTGAATAAGCGAACGGTGAGCATGAGCATCTCGGACCTGATGGGCAACCTCGGGTTTATCTTGATCGCCCTGTCATTTCTGGTGCGCGACATCGTCTGGCTGCGCATCCTGAGCATCCTCTCGCAGCTTGTCCTGATCGGCTACAACTACTTCGGGCCGCCCGAGCCCCTCTGGCTGGTCATCAACTGGTCCCTGCTCTTCCTGGCGATTAATGTGTTCCAGATCTGGGCCCTGTTTCGCGAGCGGCGGGCCGTGCGCTTCACCGATCAGGAGCAGGAGCTCTACGGGACGATCTTCCGCGCCCTCGCGCCGGTCGAGTTTCTGAAGTTGCTGCGCATCGCCAGCTGGGCCAAGGCCGACCCGGGCCAGACCCTCGCCACCGCCGGCACGCCCCTCGACGACGTGCTGCTGATCTATCACGGCGCCGCGAGCGTGCAGCGTGGCGGCCAAACGGTCGGGAGCATGAAGGATGGGGCCTTCATCGGCGAGATGGAGTTCTTCTCGACGGAGCCGGCGGCAGCCACCGTCGTGGTGACCGCGCCCACCGCCTACCTGAAGTGGTCCCGGGCCGACCTGCGCAAGCTCTTCGCCCGCAATCCGTCGATGGTCCCGGCCGTGCAGGCCGCCTTCAGCGCCGAGCTTATCCAGAAGCTGCACAGCGCCTAGCGCCGCGAAAGAGCAGACCCATGCCCTCCTATAACACCGAGCGCTACCACCACCCCGAGCTGCTCAGCCAGCTCGACCGCTACTTGCCGGAGCGGATCAGAACCCAGATCGAGCACGACTACTACCGCCTGGTGGGCGAGCAGGCCCAGCTCGACCAGGTCGCCCATAACGCCGAGTTTCTCGCCGACCCCCTGATCCACGTCGCAACCTTCTCGGACCACAGCGTGGTTCACGTCCGCGATGTCGCCACGAATATCTTGCAGGTCCTGGAGACGATCAATGGCGTGCTGATCCCGGCCAGGGGGCCACGCCGGCTCGACGTTATGCGCGGCTGCGGCGTCATGCTGGCCTACAACCACGACATCGGCATGCGAGACTTCTCGGCCTTCGGGCGGGCGATGCACCCCGAGTTTGCCGCTCAGGAGGTCTACGGCCCGACCTACGACGAGATCATCCAGGGCATCTGGGAGGAGAATAGCGGCAACCTGGCCTGGCGCCTGCTGAGCCTGAAGAATCTGGGCCTCCTCGACACGCCGCTCCACCTGGTGCTGCGCGAGATCCTGGCCATGGCGGTGGGCCACAGTAAGAGCAAGGTCCCAATCGAGGTGCTCAACGACCCGCGCCGCCTGCGCCAGACCATGATCACCAGTATCGGCACCGACCTGCAGTACCTCTACCGCCAGCAGCAGCTGGACAAGGCCCGGCACAAGGCCGCTCAGGCTGAGCGGAAGGGTGACCCCGCGGCGATCGCCGCCCAGGCCGCGAGCGTCGCCGCCAGGGCCGAGGCCCTGGCACAGTACGAGGGCGAGGGCCGGCCGCTGATGTATGAACACATCGGGCGCTGGTACGGCGACATGGAGCACGAGGCCTTCCGCTGGCTCGTGGCCGACGCGCCCGAGGTGCGCGAGCTCGTGGCCGACGTCGTCGACACCGTGCGGGCCCTGCGGGTGGCCGACGCCCTGCGCCAGCGCGGCACGACCCTGAAGACCTCGGCGGGCTACCCGATCATCGTCGATCAGCAGACGGCCAACGCGGTCATCGCCCTGCAGAAGGGCAGCGGCGAGCTGTTTCTGCTCGAGTCGACCGACGCGATCTCCTCGGGCGAGGCCAATATCGCCAGCACCGAGCTGACCTCGGGCGGCGACCTGCGGGTCGCCTTCGCCCGCGGCGCGTTTATGAACCAGGCGGTCATCCTCCAGGCCGCGAAGCACGCGGCCCTCCTGCTCGACGATATCCAGCGCGACATCCTCGAGACCTTCCAGTTGCCCCCCGGCAGCCATGCCGTGCTCAAGCAAAGCCAGGACATCCGCATCCTGATTGAGGGCACCGACGACAACCTCGAGTTTGCCGATACGGTGCTGCAGGCCCTCCTCGCCCGCAACCCCGAGGCCGGGAAGCGCAGCCGGGTCGTGCCCTCGCTGCGGGTGATGGATGCGGCCGAGCGCGAGCGCTACCTCCGGGCCGACGACCTCGACTGGCCCCTTGAGCGCCGGCAGCGGGCTCTGGCGCGCCTAGCCCAGTCCGGCCACCAGACCGAGCAGATCGACGTCGAGCGGGCCTTCACCGATGTGCGCGTCGGGCGTCTGCGCGAGGGCGAAACCCTCCTGGCGGCCGGCGCCCCACCCGCATTCGTCTACATCTCCATGGAGGAGGGCTTGCTCAGCACCCCTCTCGGGGGCTACCAGGCCTACGCGGTGCGCCCGTGGACGCCCCTTGGCAACACGCGCGTGATCAGGGGCGCGACCCAGGAGGCCACTGTCGTGGCCGAGCGGGAGGTGTCGCTGCTGATCATCCCTAAGGAGATCTACCTCAAGTTCTGGCACGCCACCTACGGCGTGGCGGCCTTCTCGGCCCTGCTCCCGAAGTTTTACGCCCGCGAGCATCTCAAGGGCTTCGACCACATCCTCGACATCCTGCGCCAGATGGCCCTGATCGACGCAACCCTCGATCCCACCGAGGTCGCCTTCATCCAGAAGTTCGCCGCCTCGTACGGCATCCACTTCACTCAGGAGGAGCTGCGCCAGGAGCTCCTGCGGGGCGCGCCCGCCGACTTCGTCAGCCTGCAGCGCAGCCTGGAGGCCTACCTCGACCTCAGCCCGCCCGATGTCCAGGTCGCTCAGCTGCGCGATCTCGTGACCCTGTTCGTCAAGGCCGATAGCCAGATCTCCGCCGCGGAGGCCCTGATCCTGGCCGAGCTCCAGGGCATGTTCGCCAAGCACCTGGAGGAGGCCAGGGACCTGGTCTACCAGCGCGTCCTGATCGTACCGCAGAGCCCCGAGCAGGACACCGCGATCGCCACGTTCTTCCCCGACCTGCACAAGGAGCAGATCGCCGGCGGCCACGCCTATATCGCCGGGAAGTATCACTCGCTCGACTACGCCGCGATGATTTGCGAGCGCTACCGGACCCTCGGCTTCTTTACGGTCGTCGATAGCGCGTAGGACGGGATCGCACACCGCCGACCCAGGGGGCCCGAGAAAAGCTCCAGCCCCCGGCCTGCTGTCCGGAGGCTCCACGCCCTTCAGGTACTCCCTGATCAGCGCTGCAATTAGGGGCCGCATCTCTGTTATGGTGGGGCCATGGACCCGAACGCGCTGCTGAACGATATCTTCCTGACCGCCGCCGAGTTCTTCGCGCTGGCCGCGCTCTTTGGCGGGCTGTCGGTGGGCGCATCTAGGGCTCGCCAATGACCCGCTCGACGGGCGGCAGCCCGGCGGCGTAGCGGCGGACCAGCGCGTGCATGGCGAAGCGCCCGGCCCCGTCGCAGCGCAGCAGCGATCTGTCCACCAGGGCGGCCAGCAGTTGCTCGTGGCCGGCCCCGGGCAGGTCGCCGAGCGCCGCCGCCGCCGCGTGGTCGAGGCCGCCGGGGAACACGGCGAGCCGGCAGAGGGCCCTGCGCTCCTCGGCGCCCAGCCGCGCCCAGGACTGATCAAACACGGCGCGCACGCTGCGGTGGCGCTCCGGCACGTCGCGGCAGAGCGAGGCCAGCCAGTCGAGGTTGGCCCCGACATGGCCCGCGATCTGCGGGCAGGTCAAGACCCTGGCCCAGGCGGCCGCCAGATCGATCGCCAGCGGCATGCCCTCCACGAGCCGGCAGATCTGCAGCACGGCGGCGGCCGTCGCGTCGGTCAGCTCGAGCCGCGGCTGGACGCGGGCCGCCCGGCTGAGGAAGAGCTGCGCGGCGCCGTAGCGGCACAGCTCGTCGGCATCGCGGAGGGCCGGGCCCGCCTGCTCCCGCGCAGCGCCGTCGCCGGCCGGCGCATAGTCCATCCCGCCCACGTCGAAGAGCCACGATGTGTCGGGTGTGCCTTCTGCACGTCCCGGCCCGGCTGCGACCGCTCACGACAGAGCGGGGGCCGCTGCCGAAGGCGGTCGGCCGTTGTCGGTCGGCGGTCTGAGCGGGCGGCGAGCTGCGCAGGGCCACAGGGTAGGATCAGGGGGTGATTGTACTTTTCTCGGGAAAAGCTGATCACCCCAACTTACTTCACAAATCGCGTCGCTTCAACTAAGATCGGCAACGGCGGCCCTCGGCAGCCTGGCCCAGCGCCTGGTGCGCGAGCTCGGCACGCCCGCCGTGGTCGCCATGGCCGACAAGGTGAGCGTGGCGGCCGCCGCGGCCCTGGCCGGCGCTTTCTACCCGGGCCTGTCCCGGCACGGGTACGCCGATCAGGCCCTCGCCGACGCCCTGGCCGCGCTCCAGGGGCGCGGCGATGTCCTGGTGCCGGGGCTCTACGGGCGGCGCGGCGGGCGGCCGCTGTTCAGCGACAGCCTGGCCC
>JAAXUL010000130.1 GCA_013336035.1 Chloroflexales bacterium | reverse complement strand
CTGACGGCGTGTTTGTCGGCGGGGGCGGGGGCGGGGGCTGCGTTGGCCGGCGTGTCGGCAGGGGTGGCTCGGGCGTTGCCGAGATCGCCTCGATGGTCGGCAGGATTGTACTGGTTGACGCAGCAGTCACGGTGGCCGTAGGCGTGGCCGTGACCCTGGGCGAGGGTCTGGGCGTGGCGCTGGGCTCCTCGGTCGGCGTGGCCACCAGCGTTGTGGAGGCCTCAGGCGACGGGTGGATGGTCTCCGAGGGCGCTAGTGGCGCGATAGCGCTCGGGGCATTGAGCGGCGGGAGCGGGATGTCGAATACCATGCCTAACCCGACCACGGCATAGACAGTGAGGATGAAGCCCAGCAGGACCAGCAGCAGCAGGTAGATCATGCGGTCGCGCAGCGGCAGGCCGGCCAGCCAGCCCTTCAGGCCGCCCATAGTCGCCAGGGCCGGCTCGAAACGTGGCTGAGTCGCAAGGACTGGCGTTGAAGGCAGGCCTGAGCCCGTGTATAATGGGCACTTGATATGGTTAGGCGAAAGACAATACACGCTCTGGTAGTCAGGCTGGATAAGGGGGATCTCCTGGGCCTGCCCGGCGGCGTAGCAGCGGTGCTCAGGGGTAGGCGATGCGAAGCGGATCGCCTGGTTTTGCTTCAGTCCAAGATATGGGCAGTGTCCAGTTTGCTCGACCATAGTGCGTGAGTGCTCCGGCAACGACGCAGTCGCTCGCTTATTATAGAACGCCGGAATGGGCGGCGTCAAAGAAGCGCAGGACCCCTATGCGGATTTTGATCGTCTCGGACATCCACTCGAACCTTGTTGCCCTCGAGGCAGTGCTCCTGGCGGCTGGCAGCTTCGACCAGCTCTGGTGCCTCGGCGACACCATCGGCTATGGGCCCCGACCCAACGAGTGCGTCGCCCTGATGCGCCAGCATGCCACTGTCGCTATCACCGGCAACCACGACCTTGCCTGTCTGGGGAAGATCGACCTGCGCGACTTCAACCCCGATGCTCGCAAAGCCAACCTCTGGAATGGCAACCAGCTCCTCCCGGCCAACTACGCCTGGCTCGAGGGTCTCCCCCCGACCACGCCCGTCGACTCGCGCTTCACCCTCGCCCATGGCAGCCCCCGCGAGCCCGTCTGGGAGTACCTGCTCTCTACTGAGCAGGCCTCGGCCAACTTCGACCAGTTTACCCAGGAGGTCTGCTTCATCGGCCATTCTCACGTGCAGCTGGGCTTCCGCCAGCGCTATGGCTACGACCGGGTCGAGCGCTTTCTGCCCGATATGGCCCGAACCCCCCCGCGCGGCCAGATCGTCGACCTGAGCGGCCACTGTCGCTTCTTCATCAACCCCGGCAGTGTCGGCCAGCCCCGCGACCAGGACCCACGGGCCGCCTTCGCTATGCTCGACACCGGCGCCAACACAATCACCTATGAGCGCGTCGAGTATGAGATTCCAAAGACTCAGCGCCAGATGGTTGAGTGCGGCCTACCCGGGCCCCTCGTCCGCCGGCTCGAGTTTGGCATGTAGCCCGTGAGCAGAGCCCTATGCTTGAAGAGCTATACCGCGCTCGTTTCGCCAGATCTGCCCAACTCGCCACAGAGGCGGCCGACCGTTTCCCAGGTGGCGTCACCCACGATGGTCGCGCCGCCACTCCGTTCCCACTGTTCATAACGCGCGCCGCTGGCGCTCGCAAGTGGGATGTCGATGACAATTTGATGATCGACTACTGGTGCGGCCACGGCGCCCTGCTCCTCGGCCACGGCCACCCCGCCGTGATCGCCGCGGTGCAGGCCCAGCTCGAGCGCGGCACCCACATGGGCGGCGAGAGCCCTCTCGCCCTGCGCTGGGCTGAGCTAGTCCAGTCCCTCGTGCCTGGGGCCGAGCGCGTGCGCTTCACCTCGTCGGGCACCGAGTCTACTATGCTGGCTCTGCGCCTGGTCAGGGCCTTCACTGGCCGCCCGAAGATCATCCGCTTCTTGGGCCACTTCCACGGCTGGCATGATATGGCCGCCCCCGGCGCTGACCCCGAGGACCCCAATGCCGGCCTGCCCGCCGAGCTGCTTGGCAATATTCTCACACTGCCCACCGACCTCGACATCGTGGCCGACACTCTGGCCCGCGCCGGCGATGTCGCCGCCGTCATCCTTGAGCCGACGGGCGCCTCCTTCGGCACGGTCCCGCTCTCCGACAGCTTCCTGCGCGGCCTGCGCTCGCTCACCGAGGACCATGGCGTGCTGCTGATCTGCGACGAGGTGGTCACCGGCTTCCGCGTCAGCCCCGGCGGGGCCGCGGCGCGGGCGGGCGTTGTCGCCGATCTGACATGTCTGGCCAAGATCCTGGCCGGGGGACTGCCGGGCGGCGCGGTGGTCGGGCGCGAGGCGAGTATGCGCCGGCTCGCCGCGGGCGAGGAGGCTGGCGACAGCCGTGGGCGCATCCGCCACCAGGGCACCTACAACGCCAACCCGCTCTCAGCGGCCGCCGGGGTGGTCTGTCTCGAGATGGTCGCCGCTGGCGCGCCCGCGACGGCCGCCGAGCGCGGGCGCGAGCTTGCAGACGCCTTTAACAGGGTGCTTATGGCCCGTGAGGCCAGGGGCTTTACGGCCTACGGCGATGGCTCGATCGTCCATATCTTCGCCGATCCTGCCGTCGCGGTCGAGCCGGGCCAGGCGCCCACCGGCCTGACTGTGGCGGCGCTCAAGCGCGGCGGCGACCCCCGCGTCGTCAATGCTCTGCGTATGGCCGTGCAGCTCGCGGGCGCCGACCTGATGCGCGGGCGTAGCGCCTTCGTCAGTGCGGCCCACACCAGCGACGACGTGGCCGCCACGGCCGTCGCCCTCGACGATGCTCTGGGCATGCTCCAGGCCGAGGGGATTATCGAGCGTTAACCAGGGCCGCCGGGGTATTCACACATATCTCATCACCGTCGCCTATCCTGGCTCTGGATCCTCCAACCCTCAGCGGAGAAGAGCACCCTATGCAGAATAAGACTGCCGCGGTGGCCGTCGCGCCGACACGGCTGCCTGTCCCCCTGATTATCGTCGCCGCGATCGCGCTGTTGGGCAGCCTGGCTATCACGGTGCCGTTCGACCCTGAATGGTGGAAGGTCGTCATCCTTGGCATCGTCCAGGGCATCACCGAGTGGCTGCCGATCTCGTCCACCGGGCACCTACTGATTGTCTCTGACCTGCTTGGCTACCAGGGCAGTATTGGCGGCACCTTCGAGATCTTTATCCAGCTCGGCACCGTGATCTCAGTGGTGGCCTTCTACTTCAGCGATCTGCTTGGGCAGGCCCGGGCTCTGCTCGGCCAGGCCGGCCGCAAGGAGTCTGCCTCCGCCTGGCGCTTCTGGACCGCTGTGCTGATCGCCTTCCTGCCGGCCGCCATGGTCGGGCTGGCCTTCCGCAAATTCATCAAGGCGGTGCTCTTCGAGACGCCCCAGGTTATCGCCGCGGCCCTGATCGTGGGCGGCATCATCTTTCTGGTGATCGAGTGGCTGCCCCGGCGCGCGGCCAGCACCAGCGAGCTTGACCGCGTGGCGCCCCTGCAAGCCCTTGGCGTCGGCATCGCCCAGATCTTCGCCCTCATCCCCGGCATGTCCCGCTCGGGCTCCTCGATCATCGGCGGCCTCTTATCCGGGCTCGACCGGCGCACCGCCACGGCCTTCTCGTTCTACCTCTCTATCCCGATCCTCGGCCTGGCCACCCTGTTTGACCTCGTGGGCAGCCTCGACCAGATCCAGCCCGCCGACTGGGGGCGGCTCATCCTTGGCGCAGTCGTGGCGATGATCGTCGGCTATGTGACGATCGGCTGGCTCTTGCGCTATATCGCCCGCCACAACTTTGTGGCCTTCGGCATCTACCGGATCATCGTCGGCCTGTTGATATTTGCGCTGGTCGCGATGGGGATGCTCTAGCGCGCCGCCGCTGTAGGCCCTCGCCCCGGTCGCCCATCTCACGCGCTGTGTGATGGTGGACAGGGGCAAGGGCTTACGATTCCTACCTCGATTACGACCTTAGACGCTGACGCGCCGCACCAGGCTGTGCTATACCATTTCTGGAGGCGAATTCCTATGGGGCCTTGTAAATGCCCCGATCCTACAGGAGATAGGAATGTTTACCAGGAGATGGGTGCGGCTGCTCGTGTCCACCATCGCCATGCTCGCGCTTGCCCTGGTCGTGGTCAGCCAGGCCCTGGCCGCCGAGATCGCCGGCGGCGACATCTACCGCCTCGCGGCGGGCCAGGTGGTCGAGGACGATCTGGTGGTCTCGGCGGCCGAGGTCTATATTGACGGGACAGTCAAGGGCGACCTGGTGGCCGCCGGGCGGCTCGTGCAGGTGAACGGCACCGTCGAGGGCGACCTGATAGCCGCCGGGGCTGAGGTGGAAATGAACGGCACCGTCGGCGACGATGCGCGCCTCGCTGGGGCGAGCGTGCTGATCAAGGGCAGTATCGCCGACGATCTCTTCGCCGCGGCGGGCGGGGGGCAGGGGGCGGCCAACTTCAGCCAGGTCGGCGGGATGCCGGCCCAGCAGGGGCTGCGCCTCGCCGAGGGCGCGCGGGTCGGCGGCTCGGCCTACCTGGCCGCCGGCGAGGCCCTGATGGCGGGGAGCGTCAAGGAGGGCCTATATGCCGGCGCCGGCCTGTTCACCCTCGCGGGCTCTGTGGGCGGCGACGCCCAGATCGACGGCGGCACGGTGACCGTCGATCCGGGCGCCAGCGTCGAGGGCACCCTAACCTATCGCACGCAAAAGGAGGGCGTCGTGCCGCAGGGTGTGGCGGGCGACGTGCGCTTCGAGCCGACGCCCCCGCCGCAGCAGGACACCGGGCCGGGGCTGCTCGGCCGCATGGTGCGGACACTCCTCATCATCGCGGGCTTCGCGCTGCTGGGCTGGCTGCTGCTGCGCTTCACCCCCGAGGCGGTGCGGCGCCCCGCGGCGGCCGTCGCGGCCCGGCCGGCCCAGGCCGGGCTCTACGGGCTGCTCGCCGCGGCCCTGCTGCTCTTCGTGCCCCTGCTCACCCTGCTGCTCATCGCGGCGATGGCGCTCTTCTGGGGGTGGTGGCCCGCGCTGCTGCTGGCGGCTTTTCTCTTCGCCGGGGTGCTGCTGGTGTGGGTGCTGAGCCCGCTGGTTACGGGGCTGTGGCTCGGTCGCTGGCTCCTCCAGGCGACGGGCCGCAGCGGCGGCGATCTCCTGGCCCTGCTGGTGGGCGCGGCCCTGATCGTGCTGCTCAGCATGGTGCCGCTGGTCGGCTGGCTTATCTCGCTGCTGAGCTTCCTGCTGGCCCTCGGCGGCCTCCTCCTGGCTCGCCGCCAGGCCTACGACGCCCCGGTGGCCACCAGCCCGGCGGCCTCGGGGGCCTGAGCGTACTACAAGAAGGGCCAGAGCCAAAATCTTACTGGCTCTGGCCCTTCTTGTATGTGCCATGCTCGAGGTGCCGGGTGTCAGCCCAGGATGATGCTCAGCACCTCGTCGCGCTTCGCGGCCATCTCCTCGGGCGAGGCGACCGACTCGAGGTTCAGGCGGATGAGCGGCTCGGTGTTCGAGCCGCGCACGTTGAAGTGCCAGCTATCGTAGCTCACCGAGACGCCGTCCATGCGCTCGATCTTGCCGTCGGCGAAGCGGGCGGCCAGGGCCTCGAGCCGGCCCTTCACGTCGTCCACCTTCGAGTTGATCTCGCCCGAGATGAAGTACTTCGCCTCGAGCTCCCGCAGCAGGTCGCTCATCCTCACGCCGCGCTTCGCCAGCATCTCCATCAGCAGCAGCGATGGCAGGAGGCCCGAGTCGGCGTAGTAGAAGTCCTTGAAGTAGTAGTGGCCGGTCACCTCGCCGGCGTAGACGGCGTCCTCGGTGGCCATGCGGCGCTTGATGAAGGCGTGGCCGACCCGCTCCATCAGAGGGGTGCCGCCCTTGGCCTTGATCAGATCCTGCACCGCCCACGAGGCCCGTACATCGTAGAGGATCTTGGCGGCGGGGTACTTCTCGAGCAGGTACTGGCCCATGATCGCGGTCAGGAAGTCGCCCGAGATAAACTCGCCACGGTCGTCGATGGCGAAGAAACGGTCGCCGTCGCCGTCGAAGAGGAAGCCGATGTCGAAGCCCTCGGCGGGCACGCGGGCCTGCAGCTCGGCCCGGTTCTCGGGCTGCAGCGGGTCGAGGCCGTGGTTGGGCAGGTTGCCGTCGGGGTCGAGATACATGCCGACGAACTCGATCGGCAGGCGGCTATAGATCTCTTGCAGGGCCGGGCCGACCATACCGTTGCCGGTGTCGGCGATGACCCGTAGGGGCGAGCCCTGCTTTGCCCTGGCCTCGAGGGCCGCCACGTCGATCAGCGAGAGGATCTTCTGGACGAACGGCTCCTTGAAGTCGTGGGCCGTGATCGCGCCCTTGCGCGCGGGCTCGGGGAAGGCCTCGCTCTCGACCAGGCGGCGCAGATCCTGGATGCCCTCGTCGCCGCTGAGCAGGTAGGGCATCTGGCGGACCATCTTAAAGCCGCTGTACTGCTTCGGGTTGTGCGAGGCCGTGACCATCATGCCGGGCAGGCCGAGGGTGGCGCAGGCGAAGTAGTACTGGTCGGTGCTGACCATGCCGATGTCGACCACATCGGCGCCCTGGTCGGTGATGCCTCTGGTGACCGCCGCGAACATAGCCGGGCCCGAGATGCGCATGTCGCGCCCGACGATCACCGTGCTGGCGCCCAGAAAGGTCACAAAGGCGCGCCCGATCAGGTAGCCAGCCTCCTCGTTCAGCTCGGTCGGGTAGATGCCGCGAATGTCGTAGGCCTTGAAGATTCCGGGGTTGACCTGCATCGCTCCCTCCTCACGCTACGGCGCATCCTGTCGCGCCGTCTCCCGGGCCTCATGCTACCACAATGCCGCTGGGCCGGAGATGACACGGGTGTCTGTCGTCGGGTAACGATTTGTTCATGGGGTGCCGGGGCGCGTTAGCTCGCCGCGCAGGCTCTGCCCCATCAGATCGCGCACGGCCTCGGGGCTGTAGCCCGCCGCGAAGAGGTAGTAGAGCTTGGCCAGGGCCGCTTCGGCGGTCAGGTCGTAGCCGCTGATGACGCCGGCGCGGGCCAGCCCCGTCCCCGTGGCGTAGGCCTCCAGGTCGACGCGGCCCCGCAGGCACTGGGTGCAGCTGACGATCACGACGCCGCCGGCGCTGGCCTCGGCCAGGGCGCCCACGAAGGCCGGGTCGGTGGCCGGCCCGTTGCCGCTGCCGTAGGTCTCGAGCACGAGGCCCTGGAGCGGCGCCAGCACGGCCGCGAGCATGGCCGCCGAGATGCCGGGGAAGAGGCGCAGGGCCCCGATGCGCACGTCGTCGCCGATGGGCTGCACCTGCAGGGGCGCGTCGGCGGCTGGCGCCGGCAGCACCAGATGACGGTCCACCTCGATGCCGATGCCGACCTGGGCCAGGGGCGGGAAGTTGGGCGACGCGAAGGCGTCGAGGCCGCTCGCGTTCACCTTGACCGACCGGCAGCCCCGCAGCAGCCGGCTGCCGAACGAGAGGCAGACCTCGGGGATGGCCTCATGGGCCGCGATCAGCAGGGCCGTGATCAGGTTCTCGCGCCCGTCCGAGCGTAGCTCGCAGAGCGGGATCTGGGCGCCGGTCAGCACTATCGGCTTGCGCAGATCGCGCAGCATAAAGGCCAGGGCCGAGGCCGTGTAGGCCATGGTGTCAGTGCCGTGCAGCACCACGAACCCGTCGTAGGCCTCGTAACTGGCCGCGATATCCTCGGCGATGGCCGTCCACTCGCGCGGCGTCATCGTGGCTGAGTCGCGCAGGGTGGGGTACTCGTGGACGGTATAGGCCGGCGCGCGGGGGTCGCGCAGCTCGGGCAGGGCGGCCATCAGCTCCTCGAGGTAGCCGCGCGCCGGCGCGTACGAGCCGTCGCCCTGCCGCGCCATCCCGATCGTCCCGCCAGTGTACGCGATGTAGACTCTTCTGCGCGTGTGCATAATGGTTGCAGTATACTGCCAGTTATGACGACGCCGAGACTGCTCAGCCCTGGCTGGATTGGAAAGCACGCCTTCGCGCTGCTCATCTTCGCGACTCTGGTCGGCCTTGGCTTCTGGCAGCTGGCCCGGCTTGGCGAGCGTCGCGCCGTCAACGCCGAGCGGCTGGCCATTCTCGACCAGAACCCCACGACACTTACCGGGCAAGAGGCCAGCCCCGCGGCCCTTGCCGGCCGTAAAGTGCGCCTCAGCGGCGCCTACCTGAACGACGAGAGCGTCGTGCTGCGCGGCCAGAAGTCCGACAGCGGCGTCGACGGCGTCCACCTGGTCACCCCGCTGCGCCTGGCCGGCGGCGACACCGCGGTGCTGGTGGATCGGGGCTGGCTGCCGGCGAACCAGCGCGACCCCGCTGCCCTGGCCGCCTACGCCGTGCCCCGCGAGGTGACGGTAGAGGGCATCGCCCGGGCGCCCCAGGTCCGCCCCGCCTCGCCCCTGGCGCCCATCGACGTGCCCATGCCGGGCGCGAGCCGCATCGAGGCCTGGGTGCGGGTGGATGTGGCCGCCATCCAGCGGCAGGTGAGCGCGCCGCTGCTGCCCCTGTTCGTCGAGGCCCTGCCCGCCGAGGGCGCCCCGCCCCTGCCGCGCCCCGCCGACCCGCGCCGCCTCGACGAGGGCCCGCACCTGGGCTACGCCCTGCAGTGGTTCACCTTCGCCGCTATCATCGCCGTCGGCTACGCCGCCCTGATCCGCCAGGAGCTGCGCGGGCCGCGCTGAAGGGGGCCTTATGCGTCGCATGGTCGTTGTCCTGATCCTCGTCACCGCCGCGCTGCTTGCCCATACTCCGGCCGGCGCGCAGCAGGCCGGGCCTACGCCCACACCTATGCCCTTCCTCGACGGAGAGCCGGCGCCGCGCCTCGCGGGCGATCTGGCCATGCGGACTTATAGCCTCGACCTCTACCGCAGCGAGGGCGGGCTCAGTGTGGCTAGCGTGAAGGGGCTGGCCATGGCCGCCGAGGAGTCGCTCCAGCGGGGTGGCAAGGTTGTGGGCGGCTACCTGACGGGCCGTGTCGCGATCAGCTTCGAGCCCCCGCAGACGGGGCCGTGCGCCCTGCGCGGCATCACGCTCTCGAACCAGCGCACTATCAGGCTCTTCTATGGCCCTGTCACCGACTCAGGCCGGGTGAGCAGCATCCTGGCCCACGAGCTGTTCCACCAGATCCAGCACGACTACTACGGCGAGCGCGACCATCGCAAGGCCGACGTGATCCTGCTCGAGGGTATGGCTGCCTGGGGCACTGCCGACTATTTCCGCACCGTCGATGGTGAGCCCCAGTACCGGGCCAATGTGCGCGCGGCGCAGCGGGCAGGCGAGCTTCTGCCGCTCACCACAAGCCTCGAGCGGGACTGCCGCACCACCACGCGCAGCGTCATCTACGACCAGTGGGCCTCGTTTGTCGAGTACCTGGTTGTCACCTATGGTCGCGACCGGCTCGACGCGGCCTATAGAAGCTCGAGCGGGCGCCCCGCCGGATCGTCCGACTACAGGGCCGTCTACGGCAAGCCCCTATCCCAGGTCGAGCGCGAGTGGCGGGTCTGGGTCGTGGGGCAGTAGAGCTCGCGCTAACATACCGCTAACTGCACGATGCTCGCCCTTCTGCTATACTGGGGGAGGGTATAGGGAGGCGTTCCTCCAGAGAAAGGCGAGATGAAGATGGTGATAGGAGCGAAGCAGCAGCCCGGGGGCGCCGGCAAGACCGCCGCGGGCGTCATCGAGGTTAACGAGCGCAACTTTCAGCAAGAGGTGATGGACCGCTCGCGCGAGGTGCCAATCGTCATCGACTTCTGGGCCCCGTGGTGTGGCCCGTGCCGGACCCTTGGCCCCACCCTCGAGCGGCTGGCCGCCGAGGCGAAGGGCGCCTGGGTGCTCGCCAAGATCAACGTCGACGAGAACCAGCGCCTCGCCCAGTCCTTCCGCGTACAGAGCATCCCCGCGGTCGTGGCCGTCTCGGCGGGCAAGGTGGTCGAGCAGTTCGTCGGCGCCCTGCCCGAGTCGCAGGTGCGGGCCTGGCTGAAGCGCTTCGTCCCCGAGCAGGGCGGCTCGCTGATCGAGGCCGCCCGCGCCCTGGAGGAGAGCGACCCCCAGGGGGCGATCAGCCGCTACCGGCTATTGCTCGGCGACGAGCCGGAGAACGTCGAGGCCCTCTTCAGCCTCGGGCGGCTGCTTCTGCTGCAGGGCGAGCACGAGGGCGTCGAGACGCTACGGCAGATGCCGTCGAGCTCGCTGCTGTTCGGTCGCGCCCAGGCGGCCCTGCCCCTGGCCGACTTCATCGCCACGGCCGACGGCCAGCCCGAGGGGGATCTCGACGCGCGCTACCGGCAGGCAGCCCGCGCCGTGCGAGGCGCCCAGTACGGCGCCGCCCTGGACGACCTGCTCGCGATCGTGGCCCGCGATCGGGGCTTCCGCGACGACGGCGCCCGCAAGGCGATGCTCGCCATCTTCGCCACCCTCGGCGACGAGCACCCCCTTGTGCCTGCCTACCGGAAGAAGCTGGCCAGCGCCCTGTTCTAACCCTAGGGCGCGAACACCCGGTAGTTAAGGTTCCCGAAGGGCCCGTCGATCTCCTCGAGCTGCTCGAGCAAGAAGCGGTCGGCGTCATCGATCCGAGCGCGGCGGGCGATGGTGGCCAGCTGCGAGAAGCGCGTCAGGTATGTGCGCCAGCGGGCGACGCGCTCGTCGCCATCGGTCCCCGCGCTGAGCAGGGCCGGCCAGTCGCTCGTCTGGGCCAGCATCAGCTCGCGGGCGGCCTGGTTGAGGGTCCGCTCGCGCTCGGCCATAGCGCTTGGGTACAGGCTTGCCAGCTGCACCATCTGGGCCTCGGCCCCGTGCACCGCCTGCCAGTACTCCTCGGCCACGGCGCCCTGCCAGCCGCCGTGGCCCCCGACCGCCCACGAGCTCTCGCCGAGGGTGACCGTCTCGTGGGGCCGGTGGGCCCGCAGATACTCGCCCGGCGTGGTCAGGTTCAGCCCGGTGTGGGTCGCGCAGAGCGTCATCACAGCCTGGAGCCAGGTCGTCCCCTCGACCCAGCGGGGCCCGATCTGCCCGGCATCGAGCAGGACCAGCAGCATATCGTCGGCGGGCCGGCGGGCCGCCTCGGCCAACAGAGCCATCGTGAAGTGGGTCGCGTGGTCCTGGGCGCGCCGCAGCGCATGGTAGGGGTCATAGGGCTCGCCGCTAAGCGCCGTGTAGCCCCAGGGGTCGGCGGGGTCGCGGTAGAGCGGGTCGCCGGGGTAGCCCAGCTCGGCGGACCAGGCGTGGCGGGCGATGGCCTCATCGGGGAAGACCGCGGCGAGGCGGCGGTGCAGGGCCCAGACAGGGTAGGGCTGCTGGTCGGGCGGCAGGCTGCTCGGGTCGGCCACCACATAGCGCAGGCCGACCTCGGCGACGATCTGCTCGAGGCCGGGCCGCCAGCCGCAGCCGGGCAGCCAGAGGCCCTCGGGCCGGCCCAGGTGGCGTGTCGTGTGGAGCAGACCCTGCTCGATCTGGGCCCGCGCCGACTCTTCGCGGCCCAGGAGGGGCAGATAGGCGTGGCTCGCCGCGCCGGACAGGGGCTCGATCACGCGGGCGGCCGCCAGCTCGCGGATCTTCTGTGGCAGCCCGCGGTCGAAGCGCTCGGTGAAGGCGTGCAGCCGTCGCCGCCCCCACTCGAGGTAGAAGCGCTCGAGGTAGGCGGCGTGGCTGTTGCCGGCGGCCTCGGCGCTCTGCAGGCCGGCCTGGCGCTGGGCCAGCAAGTCCTCGATCCAAAGCACGAAATGCTTCTGCACCACGGGGTCGGCCAGCTGCTCGATGAGCAAGGGCGAGCAGGCGAGAGCGACCCGGGGCGCGAGGCCGGCGCCGTGCAGGTCGGCCAGCATCTCGATCAGGGGCAGCAGGCCCTGCGCGATCAGCGTATGCAGCGTATCCTCGCCATCTGGCCGGCGCCCGGCCCGCCGCAGATAGGGCGCGTGGGCGATGATTAGAAACGCGACGTGCATGGGCGGCCTAAGGGTAGGGCGTCGCAATCGGCGTCACGACCGTGGGCGAGCCGAGGATCGGCGGCTGGTCGGTCGGCGTGATAGTCGGCGTCGAGGGCGGTGGCGTCTCGGTCGCGGGCTCGGGGGTGAGGGTCGCGGGCTCGGGGGTGAGGGTCGCGGGCTCGGGCGGTGGGGGGGCCGTGGGCTCGGGCGCGAGGGTTGGCTGCGTCGGGGGCTGGGTTGACGGCGGGGCGGAGGTGTCCGTCTCGGCGGAGGCCCTGGGCTGCTCGGGCGTGGGCGAGTCGATCGGCAGCATGGTTGTCGCCAAGCCGGGCTGGGTCGCGGGCGGCGCCGCAGAGGGTATCGCGAGGGTCGGCGTCGCGGGGGGGAGCGCCGAGGTTGGGGACAGTCGGCCCGAGCTGGCCAGCCCCTGGGCCACAGCAAAGACCAGGGCCAAGGTCACCGTCACCAGCAGTCCGCCGATGATAAACAGGGGCAGCGGGCTGCTCGTGCCCTTGGCAGCGCCCGGGAGGGACCGTGAGGGCGTCGGAGGGCGGACCGCGCCGTTGCTCGTGGGCGGGCGGGGGGGGGCCTGGGGCCGGGGCGCCGGGGCCATGTCGTCGGGAATGATGAGGTCGGTCACCGCCCCGACAAAGGTCGATTTGTCGACGTCGCGGCGGTTTGGTCTGGACCTTTCCAGGGTTTGCTGGCGGATCAAAAAAGTTTCCCCTGTTGGCGCATTCTGG
>JAAXUL010000129.1 GCA_013336035.1 Chloroflexales bacterium | reverse complement strand
CGGAAGCGATCTTCTCGGAGAGGTTGATCAGCTCGGCGAAGGGATCATCATCGCCGAATGGGTCCTCCTCGATCGGGGCTGGCGGGGGCGGCGTGGCCATGGCTGCGGCGGCAGCACCGGCCGCGGCGGCCTCGATCGTATCCGGAGAGTAGGGGGGGGCGTCTGCTGTGCCCGGGCGCACACCAAGGGCCTGTAGCCCTTTGATGGCCATCTCGTTGTCGGGCTCAAGAGCCAGCACACGCTCAAGGGCGTTCTGACGCTCTTCGCGGTTCTCGGCGACACCGGCGAGCCACAGCCAGCCCTGGGCGTTATCAGGCTCCTGGCGGGTGAGCAGGCGAAAGAGTTGGCGCGCCTCTTCCTTCTTGCCCTCGCGCGCGGCTTCGATGCCAAGCTGCAGGATGCTTTCCGGCTCCGCCATGAACTGTCCTTCCTCCTACGCCCGTACGGGCAGGCACCAGGGCACGTCTAGTGATACATACGATTCCGGGGCTATTCTAGCACACGTCATGGCAATGGTCAACACCGTATGGCTATATTGCCGCGCTGCTAAGGCAAACATGCCGCCCATGTCCATGGAAAGTGCAAAGAGTTTCGGCTAGGCTATCTCGGCGTCTGTGCCAGGGTTGAACCTGCCCCCACCGGCGGGCTGACGCCGACCTCGCGCCGGGATGCCATAGGCGCGCCGTCGGTTGTGTATGGTGCCGATGCTGACGCCTAAACGGGTGGCGATTATGGGGATGGGTAGCCCTTCGTCGCTGTAGAGCTGCTCGAGGAGCGCCCGGGGAACTGGGCGCGCCTGGAAACGCCCGGGCCGCACTGTGATGCCGCAGGCCCTGATCCGATTTGAGACAGTGGCCGCGCTGCAGCCCAGCAGCGCCGCGATGCTCGCCATGCCTAGCCCCTCGTCGATGTACAGGCGGTGGAGCTCTTCACAGGGCAGGACGATCCGCATAGGCATGGCGTCCTCCACACGTAAAAGGATAGAGTTGGGCGAGAAAAGAGCACGACAACGGTCGTGCCCTCCGGGTGCCGCCTCTGTCGGGCGGCTCTCGTCTATTCTAACACGTTTCCGTGTGAATGTCAACCCTACTGGGGCGCTCCCCCATCAGCGGGCTGCTCCTCGGCGGGTGGGTCGACCTTATAGACGAAGCCGGCCCGCTCGGCCACCAGCGACAGGGTTTTCTGTGTCGAGCGGTGCGGCTTGTGGACGCCAGTCTCCCACTCGCTGATTGTCTGCTGGCGCACCTCTAGCTCGTCGGCCATCTGCTGCTGAGTCATGCCCATATGCTCGCGCAGCGCGCGGATACGTTGGGCGTCCCACTCCTGGCGGAGGCGCCGGCGTTGCTTCGCGGGCGGGTACTGGTACTCGTCGCTCATCGACACTCCCTCACGCTTCTCCCATGCTCACGGCTCAAGCCGCTATAGGGTATTGTAACCTGAGAGCGGATAGGGTCAAGCCCCTTTTTAGTTGCAATTTTCGTACACTTATTCTATGCTCAGTCTGTGGTCGCCGTAAGGGAAGGAGCCCCTGGATATGTCTCACGACCAGCCGGCCGACCAGGCCGCACTCAAGGCCCTGGTGCAGGCCCAGTTCGCCCCCGCCGCCCGCGACTATGTGACGAGCGCGACCCACGCCCACGGCGCTGATCTGGCGCGCCTGGCGCAGCTGGCGGCCCCCCTCGGCCGCGCTCTGGCGCTCGATGTCGCGACAGGCGGCGGCCACACCGCCCTGACCCTCGCCCCCCAGATGCGCCATGTGATCGCCAGCGACCTGACCCTCGCTATGCTCAGGGCCGCCCGCGAGCATATCGCCGCCCAGGGCGTCGGCAATGTCAGCTATCTGCGCGCCGAGGCTGAGCGCCTGCCCGTCGCCCCCGCCAGCCTCGATCTGGTCACCTGCCGCATCGCGGCCCACCATTTCGCCGATGTGCGCGCCTTTGTGCGCTCTAGCGCTGCGGCCCTCCGCCCAGGCGGCCTGCTGATTGTCTCTGACCACGTCGGTCTCGACGACCCGGATCTCGACCAGTTTATGGATCGCTTCGAGCGCTGGCGCGACCCCAGCCATGTCAGGGCCTATACCTTCGGTGAGTGGCGGGGTTTCTGTGAGGAGGCTGGCCTGGAGGTGACCTACACCGAGGATGACCCGCGCGAGCCCTATGAGTACGCCTCGTGGACGGCTCGCATCCGTATGCCCGAGCCCGAGCAGGCCGCTCTCGAGCGCTGGCTGCTCGCGGCCGAGCCGCGCTACCGCGAGCGCTTCGAGGTTGTCGAGCGCGAGGGCCGTGTGGTGTCGCTGCGGGGGACGTTCGGGATTATCGTGGCGCGGAGGTCGTAGCGGAGGAGGAAGCTCAGAGAGGGCCAGGCCCTCCCTGAGCTTCCTCGGTCGTTAGACCGTAATCGCGCGCCCGCGGTGGATGCGCCCCGCGTAGCGGCTGTCATCCTCGGGGGGCAGGGGCGCGGTGGTGAGCAGCACGGCGTCGACGAAGCGATCAAGCTCCTGGCGCCGCTCGGCGTCGCTGCGGGGCTCCTCGGCCCGGGCCTGGCGCGTCAGGTCGACCTGGTTGACCAGGATGCGGTGGATGGTGCGCTCGCTCTCGGTGCCGACCGTGGCCGTGAAGGCGTGCAGGGTCGTCTTGACGAAGTTGGCCAGGGCGAACTGCTCGGTCGGCGAGGTGGCCGTCGTCTCGGGCGTCACCAGCACCAGGGCCACGCCGTCCATCAGGCTGGCCTTGTGGGCCACCCGGAAGTGGTGGGTGAGCTGCTGCTCGCACAGCTCGGCGAAGCCCTGCTCGTCGAGCACCGTGCTCCAGTCGCTGTCCTTGCGGCCCACCAGGGGCGCGCTGGGCAGAGCCCGGAACGGCGTGCAGACGATCGGCCCCGGCCGCCCGTAGGTGGCCACGGCCTGGTCCAGCGCCCCCTCGAGGTTGTCCCCCGCCACCATAATGTGCAGGTGGCCGGCCTCGGCGTGGTCGCGCAGCCGCGCGCACAGGCGCGCCTCGCCCTCGGGCGTCTCGACGATCAGCACTACCTTGCCGGCGCCGTAGCGCTCGAGGTAGGACCGGGCCAGGATCTCGAGGTGCTCCTCGAGGTACTCGCCGATCAGGTAGGCCGTGGCGCCCACCAGCTCGGCCAGGCGCTCGGCCGGGGGCTGGCCGTACAGCTCGCCGCCGGTGGGCGTGCGCTCGTAGCGCAGGCCGCCCGAGGGGTGGAAGGTCTCGCCGCTGACCGCCCGGTCGGCCAGGTAGTAGACCGTGGCAATCGCCACGTCGTACTCGGTCGGCATACGCTGGAGGTAGAGCATGCTCATCACCCCGTCGCGCACCTTGCGGGCCTCGCGCTCGATCTGGGCCCGGGTGAAGAAGGGCTCGGGGGGGAAGTACGAGGGGTTAAGGGTGAAGGATGCGTCCGCGCCGATATAGCCGCCGGTGCTCAGGCGGGCGGTCAGCTTCTCGGCGATGGTCTTGTTCAGCAAGAAGGTGCTGGAGGAGCCTCCGCTGTCGCTCTCCTTGGTGATCTCGCCGGCGAGCTTGCGCAGCGGCGCGGGCGCGGCGCTCGCCGCCAGGGCCTCGACGCTGTTGGCCTCCAGGTAGCCCAGCATGTCGCCGACGGGCTGCCCGATCGCGCGCTGGGCCTCGACCAGGGCGCCGTACAGGTCATTCAGGCGCTTATTCTCGAGGATGAGGCGGGCGCGGCGCATGAATAGGCCGGGCCGCTCGCCGGTGCCCTTCAGGCGCTCGCCCTCGACCGGGCCGGGGGCCAGGGCGTTGATCTGCACCTCGGGGCCTAGGAAGCGGGCCAGGGCCTCGGCCATCGCCCGCTGGCCGGCCTTGCTTGCGGCGTAGTCGGCCCGGTTGGGGTACGAGATCGCCGCGTACTTCTCGCCGCCGAAGTAGGATGAGACGTTGAGGATGTAGCCGCTGCCCTGCTGCTTCATCAGGGGCGCCAGCTTGCGGATCAGCGAGTAGTTGCTGATCAGGTTGGCGTTGAGGGTGTGGCGCCAGCCGCTCACCGCCATGTCCATCACCATCTCCTCCTGGCCCGAGATGCCCGCGTTGTTGAGCAGGTAGTCGACCCGCCCGAAGACGACCAGGGTTCGCTCGACCAGGGCGGCCAGCTGGTCCTCTTTGGCCACGTCGCAGTTGGGGAAGATCTGCACGCGGGCCCCGGCGTCGTTGTAGCCGACCTCCTCGAGCTCGTTGACGATCATGGCCCGGAACTGCTCGAGCTTGAGCGTGTCGCGGGCGGCCAGCATCACCCTGGCCCCGGCGAGGGCCAGCAGGCGCCCGACCTGGCCGCCGATGCCGGCGCTGCCGCCGGTGATCAGCGCCACCTTGCCCAGGTGCAGGCCGATCAGGCTCTCGGCCCAGCCGAGCGAGGAGCCCCGCCCGCCGGTCTGGTCGGCGATCTTGCGCGGCAGGTACAGGCTGATCTCTTCGACATGGCGGCCGGTCAGCAGCAGCCGGGCCGTGGCCGCGCAGGCGAAGTCGAGCCCGTCGGCCTCGGTGTTGACATAGCGGATGATCTGGTTGGCCCAGACGGGGGGCAGGTGGTGGCCGTCGGGGCGAGCGCCGGGCTCGCCGGCGCGCCCGGCGTCGATCTGGGCCTCGTGGCGCCAGATCCGGACGAGCTGCTCGGTGGCCGAGCGCACCACCTCGGCCAGCACATTGCCCTTGCGGTCGTCGCCATTGCTGAGGAAGACCACCCGCGGCTGGTACAGCGGCGCGCCGGGGGCGAGGGTGAGCCCTTGCCAGTGGCGGGCGAGGCGGGCGGCCAGGGCGGTCGTGCCGGCCAGCTCCTCGGCGAGGAAGTCCTCGGCCTCGGCGTCGCCGGCGCCGACGATCACGCTGGCGTGGGGCACGCCGCGCGCCGGCAGGATGATCGCGCTGTTGGGGTGGCCGACGTTATCGCTGATCAGGCGCAGGGCCTCTTCCACGGTGGTCGGCTCGAGCGGGTTCAGGTAGAGGACCAGGGGCGGTATGAAGTTGTCGCCGGCGAAGCGTCGGCTCTCGGCGAGCATCTGCTCGATCTGGGCGATGGCCGTATGTGAGCGGAAGCCGATCGCTACGGCGGCGCCGCACGAGCGCAGCACCCCGGTGAGGGCCATGGCGTCCTCGACCTGGTCGCCGGCGCAGATCAGCACCGTGTGGCCCGAGCCGTCGACGGCGCGCAGGCCGGGGCGGGCGGTGAAGGTGGTGCGGCTCTCGGCCGGCAGATCCATGCCGTGGGTCACCTCGAGCGCCTCGCCGCTGAGGGCGGCCGACTCGTCGGAGCCGAGGAAGACGACCGCGCTGGCGACGTCGTCGGGCCTGGGGAAGCTCTTCGCGGGCTTGCCCTCGGCGTCGGGGCGCTGGAGGCGCATAGTGGCCAGGAAGGTCTCGGCGGTGCTCTCGGCCGGCTGGCCCTTCAGCTCGTCCATGCGCTTGAAGGCGCCGCTGATGCGCTCGCTCGCGATGGGGCCGGGGTGGATCAGGTTCACGCGGATGCCCTGTGCGCCTAGCTCGCGGGCGGCGGCGAGGCTCAGCGCGTTGAGGGCGGCCTTGGGCAGCACATACGCGGTGCGGCCGTAGTAGTCGGCCCGCGAGAAGATCGTCGAGATGTTGACCACGCTGCCGCCGGCGGGCATATGCGGCGCGACGGCGCGCAGGAAGTTCCAGGTGATGCCGAGGATGCTGCCGATGCTTTCGGGCAGTGTCTCGGGGGCATTGGCCGACCCGTCGGGGGCGAGGGTGACCTCGGCCAGGCGTCGGTAGGCCCCGGCGCTGCCGGCGTTGTTGACCAGGATGTCGATGTGGCCGAGGCGGCGGACGATCTCGGCCACGCCCTCGCGCACCTGGGCCATGACGCTGCCGTCCATGGGTACGGCGACGAGGCGGCTGTCGGCGCCGCTCTCGGCGGCCAGGGTGTCGCGGAAGGACCGCAGCTTCTGCTCGTTGCGGCCAGTGATCACGACGGTGGCGCCCTCTTCGAGGTAGCGTCTGCTGATCACCGCGCCGATAGTGCCGGCGCCGCCGGTGATCAGGGCGATCTTTCCGGCGAGCCGACCGGCTCCCGTCGATCTACTCATGGGAGACCCCTCTGCTTGGTTGTTGGTGAAATCTGGAACAATAGTTATTGTGCCCTATGGGCGGCCGGCGGGGGCCGCCCATCCGGGTAGTGCCGGCGGGGGCGGATGGGGGGGGCAGCCGCCTACTCGTTGTACGCCAGGCCGTAGAGGTCGATAATCTCTTGCCGGGTGGGTTTGCGCGGGTTGTTGCCAGGGCTGCCGCTATCAATCGCGGCGTCGGCCATAGCGGGGGCCAGCTCGCCCAGGCGGTCGCGGTCGACGCCGAGCTGCCGCAGGCTGGGGATCTTAATGTCGCTGACCAGGCGGCGGATGGCCCTCACCGAGCGGTCGGCGGCCTCCATCACCGATAGGCCCTCGATCGGCTCGCCCATAGCCCGGGCCACGTGGGCGTAGCGCAGCGGGTCGCCGATCAGGCTGAACTCGGTGACGACGGCGAGCAGGGCCGCGTTCGAGACGCCGTGGGCGATATGGAAGTTGGCGCCGATCGGCCGCGACATGCCGTGCACCAGGGCCACCGACGAGTTGCTGAAGGCGATGCCGGCCTGCATGGCGCCGAGCATCATCTTCTCGCGGGCCTCGATGTTGTTGCCGTTCGACCAGGCCTGGCGGATATTGCCGGCGATCAGCTCGATCGCCGAGAGGCAGAAGATATCGGTCATCGGCTGGCGCTTCACCGAGACGTAGGCCTCGATCGCGTGCACCAGGGCGTCGACGCCAGTGGCGGCGGTGACCCCGGGGGGGGACGAGAAGGTGAGCAGGGGGTCGACGATGGCGATAGTCGGCATCAGGTAGGGGCTGCCGATCAGCATCTTGATATCGGTCTTCTGGTCGGTGATCACCGTGTAGAGCGTGGCCTCGCTGCCGGTGCCTGCGGTCGTGGGTATGGCGACCAGGGGCGCGCCGGGCGTGGCGATCTTGCCGATGCCCTTGAACTGCTCGATCGAGCCGGGGTTGGTGGCCATGATCGCGATGGCCTTGGCCGCGTCGATCGGGCTGCCCCCGCCCACCGCCACCACGAAGTCGCAGCCCTCGTCCTTGAAGATCTGCAGCCCCTCCTGGACGAACTCGACCACCGGCTCGGTGTTGACGCCCGCATAGACCGCGCTACCGATCCCAACAGTAGTCAGCAGCTCTTGCACGCGGGCGATCAGGCCCAACCCTTGCATGATCTTGTCGGAGACGACGAGGGCCTTTTTCCAGCCGCGCTTGCGGCACTGCTCGCCGACCTGCTCAACCGCCCCGGACCCAACCACGCTCTGGGCGGGCATGATGAACTCTCGCGGCTGCATAGGGCTACCTCCTACTGTGCTGGCTCGTGCGACATTGCAGTATTTCGCTTTACACAAGGGAACATGAGTCAGTGTAATATGAATTGCGCAGTGCGTCAAAGGAGCGCCTGGTTTTCGCCACTAGCGAAACGGTGCGGCGCGCGAGTATAATGCGTCGAGCACGTCTCACGGCCACTGGCAATGGTGCTGAGGCGAGAAAGGACGCCCATGACCCTGACCCTTCCCCGCCGCGCCGAGGTGCCTTCCGAGCATACCTGGGACCTTGCGAGCATCTACCCCGCCCTTGCCGACTGGGAGGCCGACGCTCGCGCGCTCGAGAGCGCCCTCGCCGAGCTTGCCGCCTACAGCGGGCGCCTGGCCGAGTCTCCCGCCACGCTTCTCGATCTGCTCACCCGTGCCCAGAGCCTGCGCGTCATCGCCGGGCGCCTGTACACCTACGCCAGCATGTGCTTCGACGTCGACACCACCGACCAGGCGGCGGCAGGCCTGCGCGATCAAGCCATCGGCCACTACGCGCATCTGGGCGCCGCCCTGGCTTTTATCGAGCCCGAGCTGCTGGCCCTCGACCCGGCCCTGATCGAGGCCTTCCTGGTCGAGGAGCCGGCCCTGCGCATATATGGCCACTTCTTTGATAACCTGCGCCGCCGGGTCGCCCACATCCGCTCGGGCGAGGTCGAGCGGCTGCTGGCCCAGGCCCAGGAGCCGCTCAGCGCGCCCTACAGCACCTATCTGATGCTGGCCGAGGGCGACCTGGAATTCGCCGACGCGGTGGGTCAGCAGGGCCACACCCGCCAGGTCACCACCGGCTCGGTCGATAAACTGCTCCAGAGCTCGGACCGAACCCTGCGGCGCAGCGCGTGGCAGAGCTACCACGACGGCTTCCTGGCCTTCAAGAACACCTTCGGCGCGATCTACGCGGGCAGCGTGCGCAGCGATGTGTTTCGGGCCCGCGCCCACGGCCACGCGAGCGCCCTCGAGGCCAGCCTGTTCAGCGTCAATATCCCGCAGGCGGTCTACAACAATGTGATCGAGGCCTGCAACCGCTACCTGCCGATCTGGCACCGCTACTGGTCAGTCCGCAGGCGGGCCCTCCGCCTTGATCGCCTCGAGTCCTGCGACATCTTTGCCCCCCTGGCGCCCGCGCCCTATATCCCCTACGCCGAGGGCGTCGAGCTGATCATCGCCGCGATGGCGCCCCTCGGCGACGAGTACGCGGCCGTGGCCCGGGCCGGCCTCAGCGCCGAGCGCTGGGTCGACATCTACCCCAACCGGGGCAAGACGAGCGGGGCCTACTCGGGCGGGGCCTACGGCACCAGGCCCTTCATCCTGATGAACTATGACAACTCGCTGGTGAGCGTGAGCACCCTGGCCCACGAGCTGGGCCACTCGATGCACACCTGGCACGCCAACCGCGCCCAGCCGTCGGTCTATGCCGGCTACTCGCTCTTCGTAGCCGAGGTGGCCTCGAACTTCAACCAGGCCCTGCTGCGCGGCCACCTCCTGAAGCGCGGCGTGAGCCGCGAGCTCGAGTTCGCGATCATCGAGGAGGCGATGGCTAACTTCCACCGCTACCTCTTCCTTATGCCGATCCTCTCGCAGTTCGAGCAGCGCATGCACGAGCGGGCCGAGGCCGGCGAGTCCCTGACCGCCGACGGGATGGGCACCACGCTCGCTGAGCTGTTTATGCGCGGCTACGGCCCGGCGGTCTATGTGGACATGGCGCGCGACGGGGTCGTCTGGGCCCAGTTCCCGCACCTCTACGAGAACTTCTATGTCTACCAGTACGCGTCGGGCATCGCGGCGGCCAATGCCCTGGCCGACATGGTGCTGCGGGACGAGCCCGGCGCCCGCGAGCGCTACCTGCGCTTCCTCAGCGCGGGCGGGTCAGTCTACCCTCTCGACGCGCTGCGCATCGCCGGCATCGATATGACCTCAGCTGAGCCGATGGACCGAGCTTTCGCCGTGCTGGAGGGCTTCGTCAAGCGCCTCGAGGCGCTACTCGCCTGAAGGAGCAGAGAAACTCTATGGCTATTGATACCCAGAAAGTGCCGGCCCGCGGTGAGGTGCCCGTAGAGTGGACCTGGGACCTCAGCCTGATCTTCTCTGACGTCCCGTCGTGGGAGCAGGAGCTGGCGGCGGTGGAGGAGCAGGCGAAGGCCGTCGCCGCCCAGGAGGGCACGCTCGGCCAGGGCGCGGGCCAGCTGCTCGGGGCCCTGCGGCTGCGCGATGAGGTGGGCCGGCGCCTCTACGCCCTCTACGTCTACGCCGCCCACCGCAAAGACAGCGACGCCACCGACCCCGTCGGCCAGGCCCTCCAGGAGCGGGCGGGCTCATTTGCGGCCCGCGTCTCGGCCCAGCTGGCCTTCATCGAGCCCGAGATCCTGAGCATCCCCGAGGCGACGCTCGACGAGTGGGTGCAGGCCGAGCCCGGCCTGGGCGTCTACGCCTACGAGCTGGCGAAGGTCAACCGGCAGCGGGCCCACACCCGCTCGGCCGAGGTCGAGGGCCTGCTGGCCGAGTTCGGCGATGTGACCCGCGCGCCCTACGAGCTGTTCGAGATGCTGATCGACTCGGACCTGACCTTCCCCAGCATCACCGACGAGCAGGGCGCGACGGTGCAGCTCTCGCACGCCCGCTACGGCCGCTTCATCGAGAGCAACGACCGGCGGGTGCGCCGCGACACCTTCAAGGGCTACTACAGCGCCTTTATGCCCTTTCGCAACACCCTGGGCACAGCCCTGGGCGCGGCGGTGCGCACCCACGTGCTCAACGCCCGGGTGCGCCACTACGGCTCAGCCCTCGAGGCAGCCCTCTACCCAAACGAGATCCCCACCGAGGTCTACCACAACCTGATCGGCACGGTCGAGGCCAACCTGGGCACATTCCATCGCTACGTAGAGACCCGCAAGCGGCTGATGGGCCTTGACGAGCTGCACGTCTACGACCTCTACGCGCAGCCCGTGCCCGAGGTCGATATGATCGTGCCCTACGAGGATGCGCGCGAGATGGTGCAGGCCGCCTTCGCGCCTCTGGGCGAGGAGTACGCAGCCGCGCTGCGCCAGGCCTTCGGCAGCCGCTGGATCGATGTGTACGAGAACGTCGGCAAGCGCAGCGGCGCCTATAGCGGCGGCTCGTTCAGCACCCCGCCTTTTGTCCTGCTGAACTACCAGGACCGCCTGTACGATGCCTTTACCCTGGCCCACGAGCTGGGCCACTCGATGCACTCGTACTTCACGCGCAAGACCCAGCCCTTCGTCTACAGCAGCTACACGATGTTCGTGGCCGAGGTCGCCTCAACCCTGAACGAGGCCCTGCTGACCGACTACCTGCTCAAGTATCGCGCCGACGAGTCGCTGCGGCGCATGCTGCTGGTCCAGCAGATCGAGGACATCAGGCGCACGATCTTCCGCCAGACGATGTTCGCCAGCTTCGAGCTGAGCATGCATCAGATGGTCGAGGCCGGCGAGCCGCTGACGGCCGACGCCCTGACCGAGCACTACCGCGCGCTGGTGGCGCGCTACCACGGCCCGGCCCTGACCATCGACGACGAGATCGCGATCGAGTGGGCTCGGGTGCCGCACTTCTACTACAACTTCTACGTCTACCAGTACGCCACTGGCCTCTCGGCGGCGCTGGCCCTGAGCCGGCAGATCATCGGCGAGGGCCAGCCCGCGGTCGAGCGCTACCTGCGCTTCCTGCGCGGCGGCTCGTCGCGCTCGTCGATCGACCTCCTGCGCGATGCCGGCGTCGATATGGCCACGCCCGCCCCCGTGCAGGCCGCCATGGACACCTTCGGCGCGCTGCTCGACGAGCTGGAGCGGCTATATTAGAGGTTGGGTCCCTACGGGCACTTCACCCCGTGCGCCGCGTAGGCCTCGCTGATGTACTGGCCCTGGACGGCCTGCTCGAGCTTGGCGGTCTGGGTGAGGATGGCCAGATCGTGGAGCAGGTCGGCCTCGGCGGACCAGACCAGGGGGTCGCTGAAGCCGAGGCAGCGCTCGCCGGGGCCGAAGCGCAGCAGCTTGATCGTCTCGGCGGCCTCAAAGACCAGCTGGTCGCGGTCGAGCTGGGGGTTGTAGCCAAGGATCAGATCCACCGTCTCGTCAGGGTTGGCGACGGCGTACTCCCAGCCGCGCAGGGTCGCCTCGACGAAGGCCCTGACAGTGGCGGGGTTCTCGCGGGCGAACGCGGCGGTGGTGAAGAGCACATCGCCCATCAGCTGGACGCCGTAGTCGCGGGCGACGATCAGGTTGATCTGGGCGCCCTCGCGGCGGGCCAGGTTGGGCTGGTCGGTGGCGTAGACGGGCCAGATATCGACGCGGCCCGCCAGGAAGGGCGCGATGCTGGTGTCGCCCGGGATCTCGGTGATGCTCGACCGGTCGACCCCGGCGGCGGCGAGCAGGGCGCGGTACTCGGTCTCGACATTGTCGCCGTAGAACATACCGATGCTATGGCCTGGGAAATCCTGGGGCCTGACGATGCCCGAGTCGGCGTGCACCATAAAGGCGACGGGGCTGGCCTGGAACCAGGTGGCGAGGGCGACCACATCGATGCCCTGGTCGCGGGCGATCAGCACGGTATCGGACCCGGTGCTGCCGAAGGTATCGGCCCCCGCGCTCACCAGGGGCAGCGAGACCAGGTCGGGGCCGCCGGGGTTGATCGTCACATCGAGGCCGGCCTGCTCGTAGTAGCCCTTGACCTTGGCGACCAGATAGCCGGCGAACTGCCACTGGGGGAACCACTGCAGGCGCATGCTCACGGCGCGCACCTCGGGGCCGCCGTTGGCCGTGGGCGCGCCCGCCTGCGGCGCGGCGCAGCCGGCGGCAAGCATCGTGATGGCGAACAGGATAGGCAGTGTGCGCATAGCGTTTCGTTTGGCGACCTCAGTCGCGCTTCCAGAAGACGACCGCACGCTCGAGGGCCACCAGGGCCAGGTGCAGCGTGAGGCTGATCGCGGCGGCGAGAGCCACGGCGGCGAAGACCCGGTCGGCGGCCATATGGTAGGTGGCGACGCTGACCACAAAGCCCAGGCCGCGCCCGCTGCCGGCCAGCTCGCTGACGATGGCGCCGACGACGGCCAGGGCCGCTGCGACCTTGAGGCCGCCGAAGATGGCGGGCAGGGCCGTCGGCAGGCGCAGATGACAGAGGACCGTCCACGGCCGGGCGCCCCAGGCCCGCATCAGGGCCAGCTCCTCGGGGGCCACGTCGCGCAGGCCCCGCGCGGCGCTCACCAGCACGGGGAAGAATGCGAAGAGGGCGGCCATAGCGACCCTGGGGGCCAGGCCGTCGCCGAGCCAGATCGTCAGCAGGGGCGCCAGCGCCGCCGCCGGCACCGACTGTGAGAGCAGGACCCACGGG
>JAAXUL010001533.1 GCA_013336035.1 Chloroflexales bacterium | reverse complement strand
CCGAGAAAGAGGTGGTGGCGCCGGGCGATCAGGGCCTTCGCCCGGGCCTCGCCGTACTCGCTGACCGGGGCGTCGTAGTCGTAGCTGGCGGCCATGTGCACCGTGTCGCCGCCGACGGTGCGGCCGCCCCAGAAGCCGAAGTTGGTGCCGCCGGCCCACATCCAGTGCGAGAAGCCGGCGCAGCCGACGGCGGTCAGCTGGTGCAGGGTGACGTCGAGCTTGGCGGCGGCCTTACGCGTCTGCCGGCTCGCGCCCCAGCTGTCGAACCAGCCGCTCCACAGCTCGCTGACGATCATCGGGTTGTCGCGCCAGAGGGCCCGGGTCTGCACGAGCTTCTCGGCGATGCCGCTCCAGCCGTTGCGGAGCTCGGGCCACTCGGGCGTGGCGCCCATGCAGGTGTACTGGGGCACATCGATGCCGCGGGCGATGGCGGCGGCGGCCAGGCTGCGCTGGTGCTCGTCGTGGGCGTAGACGCCCGAGGCCCAGTGCTCGTTCTCGATCTGGCAGAGGACGACCGGGCCGCCGCGGGTGTGCTGGCGCGGGGCGATGATCGGCATCAGCGTGTCGAACCAGCGCTCGGCGGCGGCCATGTAGCGCTCGTCATCGGTGCGCAGGGCGAGGCCGGGCTCAGCGGTGAGCCAGGCCGGCAGGCCGCCGTTCTCCCACTCGGCGCAGATGTAGGGCCCGGGTCGGACGATCGCCTTGAGGCCAAGCTCGTGGCAGAGGTCGAGGTAGGCCGCCAGGTCGGCCTCGTCGGCGAAGTCGAAGACGCCGGGGCTGAGCTCGTGGCGGTTCCAGGGGATAACCGTGTCGATCGTGTTCAGGCCGCCCCAGCGGGCCTGCTCGAGCAGCGGCCGCCACTCGGCGCGGGGCCAGCGAAAGTAGTGGACGCAGCCGGCCAGTAGGTAGAAGGGCCGCCCGTCAAGGTGTAGCCCGTCCCGGTCAACGGTCACCGCAGGTGCCACAGCGCGCTCCCCGTCTCAGGCGATAGGCCACAGGCGCGGCCATTGTACTGCATATCGCCCGAGCGCGGAGAGATTACGCCGCAGTGTCCGGGTCAGCGAGGTCGATCATACGGCGGTAGAGCTCGGCGAGGGCGGTGCCGGCGAGGGCCCCGCTGAGCACGTCGCCGGGGTAGTGGGCGCCCAGGTAGACCCGCGAGAAGCCGGTCAGGCCGGCGACCGTGTACCAGAGCGGCCAGAGGCCAGAGTAGTGGCGGGTGAGCAGCCACGCGCCGGCGAAGGCCGCCGCCGAGTGGCCCGATGGGAAGGAGTAGGTGCCGGGCTTGCGGCCCACCGCGATCGCCTGCACGACGTCGATGAAGGGCCGGCGGCGCCGGAAGTAGTACTTGATCGGGTACTCGACGGTCATGGTGGCGAACCACATGGGCGGGGCCACCTGGCGCAGGGCGGCTGTGGCCCGGCGCCGGTCGACGCCCATGGCGGCCAGCAGGGCCAGAATCCAGCCCCCGCCCCCGTTCATCACGCTCGTCAGCCCGTACATCAGCTGGTTGGCGAGGGGCGGGTGGGGGATCTGGTTGACCGCCAGGAAGATCCGCGTGTCGATGGCCTGGTAGGGGCGCATACGGCGCAGCAGCTCGGTCCGCAGCAGGGCCAGCGGGCCGCTGAGCTCCGGGTCGATCGCGCCGATGGTCTCGGGGCTGGTGGTGGCCTGGGCGGCCTGCTCGAGCGCCTCGCGGGCCGGCCCCTCGCTCGCCGCCACCTGGGCCGCCGTCTCGAGGATGGCGCCGGCGGCGCCGGCGGCGCCGG
>JAAXUL010001532.1 GCA_013336035.1 Chloroflexales bacterium | reverse complement strand
CTGATAGCTCACGGCCCTGGAGCCGCGGGTCGTGCTCAAGCCGATGGAGCATGTAGGCGGGGATGAGGTGCTGGCGCAGGCGTGGCCAGTCCAGGCTGCCAAGCACCCGGTCCGGGTCAAGCGGAGCGAAGGATACCCGCAGGGCGTCGACGCACAGGCTGAATCCGAGCGCGGCCGGGATCTCACCCTCGACAAAGCGCAGCCGCCGCCGCAGCTCAGCGCCGCCGCTCAGGCGCGTCTCGGCGCGCACGCCCACCGCAGCCCGCGTCACCTCGACCCAGCTGCCGGAGGCCTGCGTGTAGGCCCGCAGGTCGCTGAAGGTCGCGCCCCAGGGCGAGTCGGGCGCGAGGCCGATCGCGATGGCCGGCACCTCATCTGCCGACCCGCCCCTGCTCTGGGCCGCAAAGTGCGAGCGCCAGAGCAGCCGGGCGCTGCTGGTCGGCAGCACCGACGCGGGGATGATCGCCAGGGTGTAGGCCCTTGGCCGATAGACCAGGATCTCCGCCCCGTCGATCTCAACTCGCCTGGCCGCCGGGTCGCGCTCGACGGCTAGGTCGGCCAGCTGGACGCGCCTATCGCTGATGCTGGCGGGGTCGGGCAGCGCGAGCCAGTGGGCCTCTTTCAGCAGGTGGCTGCGCGCATATCGTTTTGAGACGTGCCCGGGCGCGTACTCGCCCATGCCATTATCAAGCCCCATCTGCTCATCATCGCGCATCGCCGAGCCGTCGACGGGGCGATCCGGGATATGCAGCGTCAGCTCGGGCAGGCTGAGCAGCGAGAAGAGATTCGGTGTGACGATGTCGGGCAGCGGGTCGTGCGAGATCGCATCCGACCAGGCGCTGACAACGCCGCCCGCCACGCGCTGCCAGTCGCTCTCCAGCTGGCGCAGCAGGGTCGGGGCGACCTCAAGCAGCAGCGGGCGCGGCTCGGCCCAGAGCAGTGTGTCGAGGGCGTGCTCATCCCCGCCGAGGCCCAGGGCGGCGTCCAGGTGCGCCCGCAGACGAACCAGCTGTTCGCCGCCAGCCATGACATCCGCGAGGATGCGGGTCATCGTGCGGCGCTGGCTTTTTAGCCAGTCGCCCCGCCGCCCGGGGTCGCTGCTCAGAGCCGCCCAGACATCGGACTGCGCGCCGCGCGCGGCCAGCGTGGAGGCCAGCCAGTCCATCAGCGCGTAGGCCGCCTGCATCTTGCGGACGTAGGTGTTCTCCAGCGGCAGATCGAGCGGGGGCAGGCTCGGGCTGAACAGGCGCTCGGCGTGCTGGAAGGCCCAGCGGTCGCGGCCATAGGCCGAGGTGACAACCACCATCCAGGGCCGCATCTGGCGGGTGCGGCCGGCGCGGCCCTTGCGCTGGAGGAAGGAGGCCAGGCTGCGCGGCGCCTTGTGCTGGATCACCGCCCCGACGCTCGGGTCGTTGAAGCCGACCTCCAGCGAACTGGTGGCGACTACGAGATCCGCGCTAGCGCGGACGCCGCAGTACTGCGAGGAGGTGATATCGAGGCTCAGAGGCGTCGCCAGGTCATGGCCGATGCGCTCACAGGCCCACCACCACTGGCCGGCCTCGTTGCGGCGTCGCCGCTCGTCGTTGCCAGCTTTCGGCGGCTTCGCTCGATACTGGCTCAACACCTTGTTGGACTCGGCATCCTGCTCGTAAAAGGTCAGGGGGTTGACAGAACGGGTGCCCTATGGCATCCTTTGCGCGATGCTTGACGAGCCGCTGCTGATATTAGGCATTTCTCCTGAAGACTGGGCGCAGACCCCAGAGTCCGTAC
>JAAXUL010000128.1 GCA_013336035.1 Chloroflexales bacterium | reverse complement strand
CGCCCGGCCTCGCTGGCCGCCTACCTGCTCGCCCCGCCCGGCCTCGCCCCCCACGAGGCTATGCTGCCCCTGGCCGATCTGGCGCCGGCCGAGCCGCTCGACATCGGCGAGCCCGAGCCGCTGCCGCTGCTGCTGGTCGGGGTGGGGCGGCGCCCCGGCTAGATCCTGAGCACGTAGCCCTGGCCGCGCCGGGTCTCGATCATTCCGCCGTCGAGGCCCTGCAGGCGCAGTTTTCGGCGCAGGCTATTGAGGGCCTGATCAAGGGCGCTTGTGTCGAGCTCCGGCTCGTAGGCGCGCCCCCACAGGGCCGCCGCGCAGCTCTCGCGCGTGCAGACGGTGCCGGCGTGCTGGTGCAGATGCCTCAGCAGACGAAACTGCATCGGCGAGAGATCGAGCCGGGCCCCGCCGATCAGAAAGCTCATCGTCCGCTCGTCATAGCTGAGCACCCCGGCGTCCAGCATCGTGCTGTCAGGGTCGTAGAAGTAAAGCATCGGGCTGGATCTGCCGAGCCCGATCTGGTCGTTGTTGCTCAGCTGATGGGCGCCGGCCAGGCGGCTGCCATTCACATAGGTCCCGTTCACGCTACCCATATCAACAAGGGTGTAGCGCGCACCGCGCAGCTCGACGGTGGCGTGGAGCCGCGAGACCAGCGGGTGGCGCACGACCAGATTGCACCCCGGCCCGCGCCCAATGGCATATGTCGCGGCGCCGAGGGCGAATGACGCCGGGCTCACTAGCTCGGGCTGGGCTGCGACAAGCTGTGGCACCACGGATACATCAAACTCAGTTTGCACCACTCTTGCCTCCACGTTGCCGCTTTGCGGGGCGTGGGCGGACTACCCGTCGCCCTATGCCCCGATTGGGAGAATGGCGATCTCGAGCGAGGGCGCATCGGGGTCGGTCAGCACGCCGGCCGGGATGCGCGAGATCGTCGCCGATCCATCGTCGCGGAAGCGCCCCGCGAAATTCTGGACGCCGATGGTCATAAGAAAGACGCCGGTCACCGGGGGCGCGGCGGTCACCCGCATCTCCCAGGTGGTGGCGCTCGCCTCGCGGACCACGACTGTCAGCTGGCGGGGCGGGTCGCCCTCGGTGCCGTCGAAGAGCACGAAGACGCTCTCGCTCTCGCCGCGCATTGTCGCCGCGGCCTCGGGGCCGAGCGGGAGCGCCAGGGCCAGGGCGCGCCGGCTCAGCACGACCCTGGTGACCGGCAGGTTGATTGTCAGGCGATCGCGGCACGAGGCGCAGGCCCAGACGTGGCTTGCAAGGCCCTGGGGCAGCATACCTGGCTCGCCGTCTGTGAGGATGTCCTGGAACATCTGTATAGTGGAATCGCACATTGGTTTTTCTGATGCCATAGGGGTTACCTCATGGGTGGGTGGTCCATCAATATGAAAGACAATAGAGAAGAGGGTTAAGGACGGAAGTCCTTACAGATACCGACGAGCCGATACCGCTCAGCCCAGGCAGCTGAGCGGTCGGAGTGATGTCGAGCGGGCGTCATTGGACATGGCGCGACCACGACTGTCGCTATCCGACCGGCCTCCCCCCGGTGCCGGCTCTGGGCTGTGGTAGAGCACCACACAGCCTGCGACTATATTCATAGTACCAATCTAGCCAAAATATGCAACCTGCCTCATACCCCTCGTAGCCGGCCCTCGTGCTACAATGCCGCCCATGCTCACCGCGGACCTGTCTCTGCCGCCCGCAGTTGATCGGGTGTTTGCCTGGAGCGAGCAGTCACCCAGCTACGCGATCGCGGCTGCGAGCCGCCTGGCGGCGGTGGCCCCCCCGGAGCTGGCGCAGCTGGCCCTCGGGTGGGCGCTGCTCTGCGGCGAGCGCATTGCCGCGGCCCGCCCGCTGCTCGAGGCCGCCCTGGTCTCGCTGGACGATCCGCCTCAGAGGCTGCTCTGCCGCCTCGGGCTGCTCATCCTCGATCTGTCGACCCTGGCCCGCCCCCACCTTGACGAAGACTTCGCCGCCCTTGCCATTGCGTGCGATGAGGCCGGCGCCGCCCGGCTCGCCGCGTGGACGCGGCTCGAGCAGGCCCGCCGGCTGAACGTCCTTGGCCGCCCGCGCGAGGCCGCGGCGCTGCTCGAGCTGATCGCGCCGGCCCTCGAGCGTTCCTGGCCGCTCGGCGCGGGGCGCTGGCGCCGCGCAATGGCGGTCTCCGCCTACTTCCAGGGCGACTACGCGCGGGCCGGCGCGCTGCTGACCGAGGCCGAGGAGCTATTCCGGCCACGGCGCTACCTGCTCGACCGGGCCCGCTGCTGGTTCGAGCGGGCCGTGATCGCCCTGAGCCAGGAGCAGCTCGCCGAGGCCGGCGTCCTCTACGGCTATGCCGACCGGGTCGCGCGGCGCGCCGACCTGCCCCTGCGGCGCGCCTACTGCCTGCGCGGCGCCGGCCTGGTCGCACTGCGCCAGGGCCGCTACGACCTGGCCCTCCGGCAGACCCTCGACGCGGCGGCCCTCTTTGGCGAGCTGAGGCGGCCCTACGATGTGGCGGTGTGCGCGGTGCACCGGGGCAATATTCACCTGCACACCGGTCGCCTGCAGGCCGCCCTCGCCGCCTATACCCGCGCCGAGGAGCTCTTCGCGGCCTCTGGCTACCTGGGCGACCGCGCCATCGTCCGGCGCAACAGCGCGATGGTGCTCCGCGCGCAGGGGCGCACCGGCGAGGCCTGGCAGCTGCTCGAGGCGGTCGAGCGCGAGGCCGCGGCGATCGGCTTTCGGGCCGAGGTGGCCGAGGCTCTGAGCGCCCAGGCGACCGTGCTGGCCGACGAGGGGCGGCTAGCCGAGGCCGACGCGCGTTTTGCCGCGGCCCACGAGGCATTCACCGCCCTTGGCAATGTCGCCGCCGCTGCCGAGTGCTGGCTCGAGCAGGGCTGGCTCGCCCTGCGCCGGGGCGACGCCCAGGCTGCCGAGGCCCTGCTGGCCCCGGCGGCCGGCACTCTCGCGGGCCGACCACACCACGTGTGGCGGGCGATCTACGGCCTTGGCCGCTGCGCCGAGCTGCGCGGCGATGCGGAGGCCGCCTTTGCCTTCTACCTGACGGCTAGCGCGAGCGTGGCCGGCCTCCGCCGTCGCCTGGCCAGCGAGGCGGCCTCGAGCGGGCTCTACACCCAGGCGGGCGAGCTCTTCGCCGACGCGCTGCGCCTGGCCGCCGCCCGGCGCGAGCCCGGCGCCCTCCTCGCCGTGATCGAGGGCCAGCGCGCCCTGACCCTGCGCCGCCTGCTCACGCTCGCGATCCCCGAGGCCGCTGGCCCCACGGCCTCGGTTGTGGGTGAGGTGCGCCGCAGGATCGGGGCCCTGGCCGGCGCTGGCGGCCCCAGCGGGGAGGAGCTTGACCAGGCCCTCGAGGAGTATGATGAGCAGGTGCTGGGCGCGAGGCACGCCGCCTCTGCCTTGCCGGCCCTCGACTCGATCACCCCCCACGAGGCGTTGGACCTCGCGGCCGTGCGCGGCGCCCTGCACAGCGCCGTGGGCGGCGACTGGACGGTCGTTGTCTACAGCTTCGCGGGCGGCCTGCTCCACCGGATCACCCTCACCGACGACCAGATCGTGTCCGACGCGACCCCTGACGACGAGGCGCTGCGCCGGCTTGTCGCCCACGCGAGCCAGGCGGCCTACCGCCGCTACACCTACGCCGACGTCCCGCTCGCCCAGGGGCTCACCAGCCGGCCCTGGCAGCGCCTTGAGGAGTTGGCCGAGCGGCTGCTGCCGGCGGCGCTGCGGGCGCGACTGCACCCGGGCCACCGGCTGCTCGTTGTCCCGGCGGGGCCGCTGCACGCGCTGCCGTGGGCGGCCCTGCGCGTGGGTGGGGGCTGGCTGGCCGAGCGCGCGCTTCTCCATGTGCTGCCCGCCCTCAGCGTTGTCCCGCTGCTGGCCGGGCGTAGGTCGGGCGGCGGTGCGCTGCTGGTCGGCTGCCGCGACTTTGGCGGGCGCGCGCCCGAGCTGCCGGGCGTTGCCCACGAGCTTGCCGTGGTCGCCCCGCGCTGTCCGGGGCCGGTCAGACAGCTGGACGATGCCAGGGCGACCCGCGCGGATCTCATGGCGGCCCTGGCCGAGGGGCCGGCGCTGCTGCACATTGCGAGCCACGCCCGTCTGCTGCCCGCGCGTGGCCTCGCGGCGCATATCAAGCTGTCGGACGAAGATCTGCTGCTGCCCGAGGTGGCGAGCCTGGGCCTCGCCGGCTCCGTCGTGGTCCTCTCGACGTGCGACGGCGCCGCGGCCGAGGTGCTGCCGGGCGAGGAGGTGCTCAGCCTGAGCTGGGCCTTTCTGGCGGGCGGGGCCAGCGGCGTGATCGCGAGCCTCTGGCCGATCGGCGATGGGGCGACCGCCACGGTGATGGCGACGCTCTACGATGGGCTGGGCGCTGGGCATGACCCGGCCCTGGCCCTGGCCCTGGCTCAGCGCCGGCTGATCGCCGGGGGCGGGCCGGGCGAGGTGCCGCCCCAGCTCTGGGGCAGCTTTGTGGCCGTGGGCCGGTGACGACGGGTGGTACCCCCCGCCGCCCGCGGCGCGCTGTGCTAGCCGCCGCTGCCGCCGCCGTTCCCGCCCGGGTCGGCGACGATCTGTGGGGCCTGGGGGGCCTGGGCCTGCTGGCTCTGCCCCGCCCCGATGGCCGCGAGCCCGAGGGCCAGGGCCAGCAGGGCGGCGATGATCCGGCGCGCACCACGTGAACGCATCTGCTTATCTCCTCTACGCTAGCTGTGCGCTGGCGGGGAACCCCCCGCCCGGCACGGCTAGCGTAGGGCAGCAGCCTCGCGCGCGCCCCGTCAAGGACCTCACGCGCGCCTCTGGGTTTGCAGAGATTTATGGTATCGAGCACGGCTACGCGCCTCTGGGCTTGCAGGGGTTTACGGCATCGGGCACAGCTACGCGCCTCTGCAAGATCTAGCGCTGGGGCCCGGTGTCGTCAGTGGTGGATCGGATTGTACAAACACGGGTCGGCAATTTATACTAAGTGCGTACCGAGTCGTCGCTCAATTGAAAAGCCGTGCCGAGACCAGGCCCCGTAGCCAACCCTGGTGTTTCGAGAGGAGCATCGCACCATGTCGTCGCCGCTCATCCGCTGGCAGCGCACCGCCTCCGGTGTGCTCGTAGTGATCGTCATGCTTTCGCTCATCGCACTGCTGCCGGCTCGGGCCCAGCCCCAGGCCGCCCCGCAGAGCCTCACGCTCGCCCCCGATGGCCTACGCCGCCTGGTCGACTCGGCCATCAGCGGAGGCCAGGCCCCCACGGTGGCGGGCGCGTACAATTACAGCGCGAGCCGCCCTCTGCCGCCCCAGATGCTGCCGCCCTCCGACGACGCAACCATCTCCTCGTCGCTCGATGATGGCTACACGCCCGAGCAGGACGCGATCATCAACTGGGTCAACCAGAACTCCTTGAACTTCCCCTACCAGCCCAACAGCGCGGCTGACCCCGAGACGATACGGGCCTGGGCCGAAACGAACGCCCAGATCCAGCGCGCGGCCGAGGCCCAGGCCCTGATCGCGCTCCAGCAGAGCGACTCGGTGCTGAACTACGGGCGCGATGTGCTGGCCGCCGGCGGCGACCCCAACGTCTTCTTCGCGCAGAACCCGCTGCCGTCGACCTTCAGCGCCGAGTTCAACAACCTGCTGAACCCGGGCTATAGCTTCAACGCCCTCGACCCGATCGGGACGACCCTCAACACGATCAACCTCAGCTTCGCCCGGCTCTCGATCTACCCCACGCCATTCCTCACCAGCCTGAACCGGAGCCTCTTCGCGCCGACCAGCAGCGCGAGCGCGATCAACTTCAACCAGGCCGAGCCCCCCGGCAGCTGCTCGATCGGCAACCCGCTCCTGCCCACCACGATCACCTTCAACCACATGGGCTCGCGGCCGGTGATCGTCTCGCAGATGAACTACCTGTGCCAGGAGGTGTTCTACACCATCCTGCTGCCGCATACCTTCTACACCCAGTTCACCTATGCCGGTGAGACCTGGCGCTTCCGTGACGGCCTGACCGGCGCGCCGATCCTGGGCGAGCCCGAGTTCGTGATCCCCGCGCAGACGCCCCAGATCTACACGATCTTCGACACGCCCCTGAGCCAGCAGGCGACAGCGACCCTCTCGGGCGCCGTCACCCAGCCGGATGATGTCGAGCACCCCCTGGCCCAGCAGACAACCCAGGATGGCCTGGACGGGCTCACGGCCCGCTACGCCGCGCTGAGCCAGATGCAGCTCGGCAACTTCTACGGCGACCCCGAGGTCGCGAGGCTGCGCGCTGAGCTTAGCCAGCAGATCCTTCTGCGCCTTCAGACCGACCCGCTCTATATCTACTGGAGCCAGGAGCTTAAGCTGGCGCGCGAGGAGATCCGGCAGGCCCAGCCGAGCTACGCCCGCGTCGTCGAGCTGAGCGCGCAGATCGACTCGTGGACGGCCCCTGCCGATGCGGCCGCCCAGCGCGAGCGCTTCGCCATCCGCCAGGAGTTCCTCCGGCTACAGGCCAGGCTCGAGCAGGAGCAGGCCGCCTTCCTTAACCGCAACCCCGAGCTGAAGCACCACCTTGCCGAGCTCGAGAACTGGCTGTCCAGCCGCGTCGATCTGCTCCAGAGCGACACCAACTTCCTGCGCTGGCACGCCGAGTGGGCGCGCCGCTGGGAGCGCGAGTATGCGGTCTCGGACCAGGGTATGACGACGGCGCTGATGGCCCGAGAGCTAGTCGAGGATTTCCCGACCTTCACCAGGTACCAGCAGGTGCGCCGCGAGCTGGTCGATCTGCTGCCCGGCCTCGACGATAGCCCGCCCGTCCAGCGCTTCACCCAGATCAAAGACGCGGTGGCGAACGACACCGCCGCCGACGAGCAGGTGCGCCAGAACTACGAGCAGTACCTCACCCAGGTCGAGCAGACCCTCGGCACGACCGAGGCGCCTGTCATCCTCGAGAGGTTCTACAATCTCCTCAACGGCCTGATCAAGGGTGACGCGACCTTCCGCCGGCTCGAGCAGCAGAACCAGAGCGTGATCGGCGCGCTCGAGGCGCGCCAGCGGCTGATCCACGCCGCCGTCGCCAGCTGCTTCGAGCGCGACTCGGACTGCGACCCCTACGGGGACCGCGAGGTGACGGATCAGCTGTACAGCTCTGAGGCCCGCCAGCTGATCGCCGATGCCAGCAGCTTCTACGAGCAGTACAACAGCTTCTGGTATAACTTCTACACGAGCCAGAGCTACCTCGACCTCGAGAACGAGACCAAGGCGGCGCTCAGCGCGCCCATGTCCAGCGTGCAGTCCGCCCTCACAGCGGCCAAGGAGCAGTACGACAGCGACCTGGCCGCCATCCCGCAGCTGCGGCGGCTCCGCACGGCCAGCAATACCATGCTAGCCGATCTCTGCCCCGCGACCCCCAGCCTGAGCAGTGCACCGATCAGCGATCCGACCGACGCGGTCTGCGCGCACCTCGCGGAGCTCCGCCAGCTCGACCGGCGCCTCGGCGAGCTTGCGCATCTGACCGAGGGGGGCGAGCAGCTGTTCCTGCCCCGGCTGGCACGCTAGGGGCCGGCTGAGCTGCCGGCGGATTCAGATAGATGACCTGTGACAGGAGATACGATCATGCATACGTGGCGGCACCTCGCCTGGCTCGGGATCTTGCTCGTGATTGTGACCCTCGCGCCCGCCTCTGGCCAGGTGACTCAGGCCAGAGAGGGCGGCTACCTGCTCTTTGAGACCGGGCGTGACGGCGCTCGGATCGCGGTCCCCGGCCTCGCGCTGACTGGGGCCGATGGCGCCGCCTGGGTCTACGGCGATGTGCGGACGGGCGCCTATAACGCGCCCTACCCCGCCGACTGCTCGCGGCGCCCAGCCAATATCGCCCGGCCCGTCTGCGACTTCGCCGTCTCTGGCGTCGGCTTCGCCTGGCTCGGCCAGCCGGGCCGCGAGGGGCGGATCGCCTTCACCATGGGCACGGCCACCTATGTCGAGGCCAACTTCTCGACTGGCACGACGCTGCAGCTGGTGGCCTATGGCCCCCGCGGCGAGGTCGTCGATGCCGGTGCGGTGCTCGCGAACAACGGGACCGGCAACCTCGACCGGGTGCGCCTCGAGGGCGATGCTGGCGAGCCGATCGCCTCAGTGGTGATCCGCGGCGCGCCCAACTTCTGGCTGATGGACGATTTTGCCACCGACGCCCCAGGCGTGCCCAACGAGCTTGGCGGGCCCGACACGGCTGACCCGGCCCACGTCGTCGCCTCCCAGTGGCTGTCGCTCAGCAATGACCCCGCCCTCGGCCGCCTGGCGACCTACACGGTGGCGATGGCCAATGTGGGCACCGGCGACGCCGAGGACGCGATCGTAACGCTGCCCTTCGCCCCGGCCGATCTGCGGGTTCTCGATGCGGCGTTTAGCCGCAATGGACCCTGGGTCTCGTCCCTGGTGTCCGACACCCTCACCCTGCGCAGCGGCCCCCTCCCGCGCGATGGGGGCGTGATCACGGCGACGCTGCGCTTCCAGCTGCTGCGTGACTTCCCGGCGGACGAGGCGCCGGGCCGCCGGCTAGCCGTAACCTGGTCGGACCGCGCGGGCGGCGGCCACGGCCAGAGCAACCTGCCCTTCAGCGTCCAGCCCGGCGGGGACCCGCGCCTCAGCCTGACGGTGGCGCCCGAGGCCGGGCCAGCCGGCGCGACCCACACCTTCACCAGCGGCCTCTTCGTGCCGGCCGAGCCGGTCGCCCTGTGGTATGACACGCCCCGCGGCGTGGTGGAGGTCGGCCGGATCACCGCTGACGGCGAGGGCGGGATCCGCTTCGAGTTTGTCACCGGCGGCCTCGCCCCCGGCCGCTATACGATGGTCGCCCATGGCGTCTTCAGCGGGCTGACGGCTCTCGGGGCCTTCCAGGTAGACAGCTGACCCGATTGTCGGCGGCCGTCTGATCGATCTGGCGCACGGCGCACGCCCCTGGGGTGCGTCGTGCGCTTGCTTTTGCGGCGCGGCGGCCTCTCGTCGCGTCGGACGTTGACAAGCGGGCCCGACCTTTTATAATGGCACGCCGTGACCACCGCAGCCGCCACCATACGCCCTGCTCGCCCCTGGCTCATCCACGCGCTCGCGCTGGGGGTCTACGCGCTTATGGCCCTCGCCGCCACCGCCCCGCTGCCCCTGCACCTCGGCGAGCAGATCATCGCCAACGAGCCCGGCCAGGTCGATGGATTCCTCGGCATCTGGAACGTCTGGTGGACGGCCACGGCCCTGTCCGGCGGACAGGATCCATTCTTCACGCCGCTGCTCTTCCACCCCCAGGGCCTCGACCTCTTCTGGCAGACCCTCAGCCTGCCTCAGGGCCTGCTCGTGCTGCCCCTGACCCTCGCCGTCGGGCCGCTGCCCGCCTACAATCTGCTCATCCTGCTGAGCTTCGTGCTCGGCGGCTACTTCGCCTTCCTCTTTATCCGCTATGCGCTGCGCCGGCCGGACGAGCCGCATCCCGCATCCCGCATCCTGCATCCTGCCAACCTGGCCGCCCTGGTCGGCGGGGCCGTCTACGCCTTCGCGCCCTTCCACATGCAGAAGGTGCTCGACGCCCAGCTCGAGGTGGCCTCGGTCCAGTGGCTGCCCCTCTGGGCCCTCGCCACGCTGATCCTGCTCGAGCGGCGGCGCTGGCCATGGGCCCTGCTCAGCGCCGCCCTGCTGCTCTGGGTCGGCCTCGGCACCTGGTACTACGGGCTGTTCGCCCTGATCGCCACCGGGCTGATGGCGGGGCTCTGGGGTTTGCGGTCCGAGGGCCCGCGCCTGCGGCCGGATCTCAAGACGGTCGTGTGGGGCCTGGCGCCCGTCGCCCTCTGGCTCGCGGTGATGGCGCCGCGCCTGGTGAGCCTGGCCCGTACGGGCGACCGGCTGCTCGGCGACGCGCGCGTCGAGCAGCAGGACGCCATCGCCGACCTGCTGGCCTTCTGGCTGCCTAACCCGAACCACCCCCTCTGGGGCGCGGCCGTCACTGCCCTCTACACCGGCACCCACCCCGGCGAGATCCTCTGGAACGTCTCGCTCGGCCTGGTCGGCGTGGCGCTGGCCATCGTCGGCGTGGCGGCCGTCTGGCGCGCCCAGTGGCGCTGGCTAGCCCTTGGCGTCGTCGCCGCGGCCCTGGCGATGGGCGCCGAGCTGGTTGTCGGCGGCTGGCGCACCGGTGTCCCGGGCCCTTACGCCCTCATCCGCGACCTGCCAGGCGTACGCTCGAGCCACCGGCCCAACCACTTCGTGCTGATCAGCCTCCTCACCACGGCGCTCTTCGCCGCCGCCGGCGCGCGGGCCACCCTCGCCCGCCTGCCCCGGGCCGGCGCGCCGTGGGCGGCCGCCGGGCTCCTCGCCGCTATCTTCGCCATCGACGCCTGGGCGGGCCCCCTGCCCCTCTACAGCCGGCCTATGCCGGCGCCCTACCTGAGCATGCCCGCGCCCGATGGCGCCCTGCTGCCCGTGCCGCTGCACATCAACTTCTCGAACAGCGAGAACCTCTGGTACCAGACCAGGCACCGCTGGCCGATCATCGGCGGCTTCATCGGGCGCGAGCCGCCCTACCCCCTGGCCCGCTACGCCCCCGGGATCAAAGAGCTGCGCTTCGGCCGGGTCGAGCGCGACGATATCCTCAGCCCGGCCTGGCCCGACCTGGCCCGCGAGACCCTGGCGGCCTATAAGATCCGCTATGTGATGTTCCACCATCAGGCGATGGGCTCGCCCCTGCCCCTGATGCGCCAGATCGTCGCCGAGATGGGCCTGTCGGCCAGCTACGAGGACGACCTGATCACTGTCCACCCCGTCCCAGAGCCGCCTGTGGCCCGCCCGCTGGCCTACCTCGGCCCAGGCTGGGGCGCGCTCGAGCGCGACGGCGCGCGGCGCTGGCGCTGGATGGACGAGTCCGCCCAGGTCTACCTGCTCAACCCCACGGGCGCCCCGCGCCCCGTGCGCCTCACCCTCGACCTGGAGGCCTACGCCGAGCCGCGTACGCTGACGCTGCGCCTGGGCGATGGGCCGCCCTTTGCGCTCGCGGTGAGCCGGTCGCGCATGGCTCGCAGCCTGCGCCTGATCCTGCCCCCCGGCGAAACCGTGCTATACTTAAGTGCCCCGGCGGGCGCGCCGCCCGGCCAGCCCGAGCGCAGGCTGAGCCTCGCCGTGATGGGCATCAGCATCGAGTAAGAGACCATGGTAGTTGAGGAACCTGTGACCGCTCCTGCCGCCCCGGGCCGCCGGCCCGTCCGCCTGCCGGCGTGGCGCACCGTCGCCTACGAGATCGCCCTCAACGGCTGGCGCATCCTGCGCGAGACCGTCAACGACTTTAGCCTCTGGCGGATCATCGAGTATCCCTGGGCCACCAAGGCCCTCGATCTACGCCGCGGCGACCTGGTCCTCGACCTGGGCTCCGGCACCTCCTCGTACCCCCATATGCTCGCCAAAGAGGGCGTGGATGTGGTGGTCCTCGAGCTCGACGCCGACCGGGTGCGCTGGCAGCTGGCCAAGCGCCGCGAGACAGCCCGCCCAGGCGATGGGCGCTTCTTCCCGCTTGTCGCCAGCGCCACCCATATGCCCATCCGCGACGGCAGCGTCATGCGTGTCGCCGCCGTCTCGTCGCTCGAGCACATCCCCGACGATGCGGCGGTCGGCGTCGAGATCGGCCGTGTCCTGGCCGAGGATGGCCTCGCGGCCCTCACTATCCCCTACACCAGCGCCGGCCGCAGCGACTTCTTCAAGGGCATCAGGAAGTTCGTGCAGGTGGGCCCGAACGCCTTCGTCCAGGAGGGCAAGCCCGGCTCGTTCTTCCGCTTCTACACCGACGAGGATATCCAGCGGGTCTATGTGCGCCCCTGGGGCCTGCTGATGGGCGATCTGCGCGGCTTCGGCCGCTCGATCCTCAACGGGCGCTACCACGAGACGCGGCTTACCCGCTACTGGCGCAAATTCGTGCTCAAAGACCTGCTGCTCGCCCTGATCGTCCACCCGCTCGAGGAGCGCATCGATAGCAGCGACCCGCTCTACGTCATGTTCACGCTACGGAAGGGGTAAAGGCTTTACCGCAGAGGCGCCGAGCGCGCAGAGGTTGGGCAGAGCCACCTCCACCCGCTGCGTCTCCGCGGTGAGTAGCTATGGACCGTCCGTATGCCGACAAACACGCCGCCGTCGCCCGCGCCCAATGGCGACCCGGCAGCACCGCCGCTGAGCTGGGCGCACTGGCTTGCCTGGCCGTGCTCTGCGCTCTCCTGGTGGGCGCGATCAGCGGGCGGGCGGCGGCCACGCGCCCCATCGCGGCGGGCCAGATCGCCGCGGGCCCGGCCTTCTACGCCGGGCTCAACGGCGTCGAGCAGCACGCCGACGGCTACCCCTACCGCTGGACGACTGGCTCGGCGCTGGTGCAGCTGCGCGGCGCCTACTACGCCGCCCCGGCCTACCTGCTCGAGCTGCGCCTACGCGCCGGCAACCCCGCCGGCCCTCAGCCCCTGACTGTGCTGTCCGGCGGACGCCCCGTCGCTACGGTCGTGCCCGAGGCACGCTTCCGCACCTACCGGCTCATCCTCGCCGATGCCGGTGTCGAGGGGGGCGAGCTCTGGCTGGGCCTCCAGACGCCCACCTTCCAGCCCCCGGGCGACCAGCGCGCCCTCGGCGTGATGCTTACGGATGTGACCCTGAGCCCACTGCCCGGCCCTGGCCTGGCGGGCGGCGCCGCTGTGGCCCTGGGGCTCGTGGCCCTCTGGGCGGCCCTGCGCGCGCTGGGCCTCGG